>QMIT01000016.1 GCA_024434115.1 Chloroflexota bacterium | reverse complement strand
CCCCCACACGACCTTCAAGAGTGAAGTGTATGTGCTGCGCAAGGACGAAGGCGGACGTCACAAAGCCTTCTTCCCCGGCTATCGTCCGCAGTTCTACATCCGCACGGTGGACGTGACCGGTGAGATCACGCTGCCAGCGGGGGTCGAGATGGTGCTGCCCGGTGACAATGTCAACCTGATTGTCAAGTTGGAAAAGCCGATTGCCCTTGAACAAGGCTCCAAGTTCGCCATCCGTGAAGGTGGTCTTACCGTCGGTGCCGGTGTCATCACCGAAATTATTGAATAGAATATGACAGGGGTAGCAATACCCCTGATATACGGGTGTAGCTCAATTGGCAGAGTAGCGGTCTCCAAAACCGTTGGTTCGGGGTTCGAATCCCTGCACCCGTGCTCAATATCTAAAGATGATGATAAATAGGGGAGTAGCTCAATTGGCAGAGTAACGGTCTCCAAAACCGTCGGTTGGGGGTTCGAGGCCCTCCTCCCCTGCCAATTCATGTGAAGTTCGCGGACACCGCCCCCTAAAGGCGGTGTCTTAGTATGTCGAATTTACTATTTTTGAGGAGTACACACTGTGTCGAAAGTAAACGCCCGTAAGAATGACGTCCTCGGTGAAGAGGAATTGGAAGAAACCTACGACGAATTAGAGGGCGAAGAATACGACGATGACGAATATGGGGATGAACCAGACGAAGTAGAAGTTGGGAAACCGTCAGGTTCACAGGTAGTAGTTTCCGACAGCCGTGCCCGCCGCAAGCGTAATCGTGGTGAAGTCTTTGAGACTGCAACCCCCGGCTCTGCGACAACGGAAAAGAAGAATCGCCCAACCCCCAGTCGCCGTGATGCCAAAGTTGCTACTGGCAATCGTCTTGAGAATTTACCTGTCGTTGGTGGGCTTGTAAGCTATTTCCGCAATGTCTATTTGGAAATGCAAAAAGTGACTTGGCCGACCCGTGAGGAAACGGTTCGATTAACCCGCATCGTACTCAGTGTCACGGTTGGATTCTCTATTGCGCTTGGGGCGCTCGATATTTTCTATTCGTGGTGGATGCACAACGAACTGTTAAGCAATACTGGCGGGTTCCTCGCAATTGCAGCGGTCTATGTGGCGCTTCTGGGTGTCACCAGTTGGTATTTGTTTTATCGTAAAGATGAGACATTACCTTATTAGCTCAAGCCGGATAAGTAAAAAGGCTTAGGTCGTGACAAAAAAACGTCAAGAGCAATATGATGACGACTTCGACTTCGATCCAGAACCCATTTATATGGATGACGAAGGCGATGAAGCGGATAAAAATCCTCGTCTAAAAGAAGATATTCTGCCCAGTGAACGTGGCAAGCGCATCGGCGACAATATTGAAGTTGCTCTCAGTGACGATTTCAAACTTGGCATCGGTGATGAATCCGATGATTTGGGTGGCAAACACTGGTATGTTGTTCACTGTTATTCCGGTCAGGAAAATAAAGTCTGCCACGCTATTGAACAGCGTATTGAAACCATGGGGATGCAAGACAAGATTTTTGATGTGGTTGTCCCCACCGAAGAGGAAATTGAAGTCAAAGAGGGCAAACGCCGTACTGTTGAGCGCCGAGTTTTCCCCGGCTATATCCTTGTCCAAATGATTATGGATGAAGATTCGTGGTACGTGGTGCGTAATACTCCCGGCGTCACGGGCTTCGTGGGTATGGGTAACGATCCAACCCCGCTACGTCCCGAAGAAGTCACTCAGATTATGCGCCGGATGGAAGCCGATACACCGAAGATTAAAGTGACCTATAAACCCGGCCAAAAAGTGCGTATCGTTGATGGGCCATTCAACGAATTTGTTGGTATCGTCAGTGATATTGACCAAGAAAAATCCAAAGTGCGGGTCATGGTATCGTTTTTTGGACGTGATACGCCTGTCGAACTCGACTTCTTGCAGGTCGAAAAAGTTTAGCCGGATGTGACACAATGGAGGCACATCAACCCCTCCACCCAAAATTGAGTAGATAACGTTCGGGCGGGTCACAAAACCCGCCTCATGTTGAGATAAGTCAAGTCAAGAAGTAACCCAAGGATAATTTTCAAATGGCTAAGAAACTCAAAGCAATTGTGACCCTGCAATTGCCAGCCGGGAAGGCAAGCCCCGCCCCGCCCGTTGGTCCCGCATTGGCCCAACATGGTATTAACTTGATGAACTTCGTCAAGGAATATAACGCCAAGACCGCCAGCCGGATTGGTGAGATCATTCCGGCGGAAATCACAATTTTTACCGATGGGTCATTCAAATTCCGTCTCAAGAGTCCACCTACCACGTTCCTGATTCGCCGGGCCGCTGGTGTGGATAAAGGCTCTAGCACGCCGAATCGGGATAAGGTTGGCAAGATTACCCGTGCCCAAGTGAAGGAAATTGCGGAAATCAAACGCGAAGACCTGAACGCGGTAGATGTTGAAGGGGCAATGCTGCAAATTGCAGGTACGGCCCGCAGTATGGGTATTGAAGTTGTAGACTAGGTAGTCGTATCAATCGAATTTTGTTCTAAACATAGAGAGTGGGAGAGCCTCTTTCGGCTCGTGTACCACCGGAGGAAAATCAATGTCTCACGGAAAGAATTATGCTGGCGCTCTTGCCAAAATTGATCGGGACAAGAATTACAACCCCGAAGAAGCGATTGCCCTGATTAAACAAGTGGCCTTCGCCAAATTTGATGAAACAGTTGAAGTCCATGCCCGCCTCGGCATTGACCCCCGCCAAAGTGACCAACAAGTCCGCAGCACTGTTTTGCTACCACACGGCTTGGGCAAGACCGTCCGTATCCTCGTTTTTGCTGAGGGTGAGGCTGTCCAGATTGCCAAAGATGCGGGGGCGGACATCATTGCGGATGATGACATCATCACCCAGATTGAGCGCGATGGGTGGGTGGAATTTGACACGGCTATCGCCATTCCCGCCGTCATGCGTAAGATTGGTAAGCTCGGCAAGGTATTGGGCCGCCGCAATTTGATGCCCAGTCCCAAGTCCGGCACGGTGGTTGCGCCAGAAGACCTTGCGGGTGCGATTCAAGAAGCCCGCGCTGGTAAGCTGGCCTATCGTAATGACAAGACCGGCAACATCCATGCCCCAATCGGCAAAATCCGCTTTGAAGAACAGCAACTGGTGGAAAACTTGGCCGCGTTGATGGATTCACTGCGCCGCAACAAGCCCGCCAGTGCCAAGGGGACGTATCTCAAGCGCTTGGTCGTGACCAGCACGATGGGTCCCGGTGTGCGGGTTGACCCCAACCTTGCATTGGCGATGGGAATCACCGTCGCTCCCTGACACAAAATTTCCCTAAGTCTATTAAGGCCGATTGATTTTTATCAGTCGGCTTCTTTATTTCCCTATATAGAACTCGATTTGCAAAGACCGGTGACGATTGCATGATACTGAATCGCTATAATAAATATAGAGGATTACCCATCCAAGTTTCGAAGTTATTCAAAGGAGACTTCCTAATGCGAAAATTATGTCTCATTCTCTGCCTCTTATTCATTATGCTACCATCCGTTACTTTTGCCCAAGATGACCCAGAAATCAAAAAGATTGCCTATGGGGAGACGGTTACAGGAGAGGTCACGAGCCGGGAATTTGAAATTGACTATCTATTTGAAGGCAAGGCCAGCGATGTCATTGCGGTGTTTTTAGTACGAGACACAAGCATCGGTGATTTATCCAGCCCTGCGGTTATTTTGCTTGACGCCAATTATAATGTTTTGGCCTCTAATGATGGTTATGCCTCCGTTACCCTTATTTATGAACTACCCTCTGATGGTGAATATCACCTGCTTGCCACACGGGATGGGGGTCGAGCAGGGAGCAGTATTGGTGGGTTTGAGATGACCCTCCTTAATCCAACAGAACTTCTGCCGGGGGAGGCACTTGAATCCAGTATTGGCAGAGATGAAAAAGAATATTTCCTTGTGCGTACCGATGGGGATTTCTCATTGATCTATGAATATCTCTCAGGTACGTATACTCCGCGTGTCAATGTCAGTGTGATAGACCCCGAAAGTGGCGAGTTGATTGTTATTGCGGCACTGGAAGGTTTACGGCTTGGCAGTGGACAATTGAATATTGATACGACTGAATTGGATACCGATACGTATATCATCTTCGTCGGCTCACCCAGTACGTATTACTACGTTTCATCAGATGCCATAGGGGAGTTTTCACTACTTTTGGGATTAGATAAATAACTAGATCGCCAAGTAAAGAGCAGCACACCACTGCTCTTTTTTGTGTTGTAAAGTACAATATCTAGTTATGGAGACTCATTCACGACAACCTGCTGCAATTCCTCGCTTTAGTCGCCGTTATTGGCTGCGAATGTTTCGTCTGCTCGTGCTCCCGATTGTTTTATTGGGAATAGTGCTGCCCTTATTGGCTGGAGCGATCCCGACTTATGCCATTTTGCATGGGGAGTGCGGAGATGATGGTGTGCGACCTGATGATTTTGGGCATCAATGGGAAGCAATTACCATCAACGCCAGTGCAGGGGGTAAGTTTCGAGCGTATTTTGTCGCAGGGATGAATGGCGCAACGATTATTATCCCACCTGCGCATCGCGGCGGCCTCAATAATCGCCTTGATGAGGCCGATGTATTGATCCGACACGGGTATGGGGTCTTGGGTTTTGAATCGCGGCGTTGTGCGGATATGGGCAGCCTTAGTTTGGGCTATAAAGAAGTCGGCGAAGTGGGTGACGCCTTGCATTATCTTCAATCCCGACCCGATGTTGATCCTGATAAAATTGGTATTCTTGGATTTTCGTCGGCAGGGGCGACCTCCATTATGGCGGCGGCCCAATATCCTGAAATCAAGGCGGTGGTCGCCGAGGGGGGATACGCCGATATGGGTGGTTTGGTCGAAGGGGATGCCAAACTGCGCTATCCTGAGACGTTGATGCGAATCTCAATTCGTTTGACGTATCGGGCGATTACCGGAATAAACATCGAGAAACTCAGCCCATTGGATGTAATACACAATATCTATCCACGCCCAATTCTACTCATTTATGGTACAAAAGAACCGTCGCTTTCGGGAGCTTATGACCAACAGAAAGCCGCTGGCGACAATGCCGATTTGTGGGTCGTGGTTGGGGCGGATCATGGTGGGTATTTACCGACTGAACCGGAAGAATATGAACGTCGGGTCATTGAGTTTTTTAATCGGGCACTCTTGCAATCTGAATGACACCCTTTAGCACCGACTATCTCCATCAAGTTTCGAATTTGATTGCCATACGCACGGGCCTCAATACCTATGAGCATCGGCGGGATCGGCTGGTCGAAATTCTTCAACTTCACCCTGAAGCCCAATGTTATCCCACCAGTTTCTTAGAGCGATTATGGCTATTGCCAGATGAACACCCCCTTTGGCAGGCCCTTCTAGCCGAACTCACCATTGGCGAGACCTATTTCATGCGCGATGAAGCCCAGATTGCCGCCCTACGTGATGAAATTTTGCCTGCTCTGATTCAAGAGAAACGCCGTCAACGCAATTTCAGTCTGCATTTTTGGAGCGCGGGGTGTGCGACGGGTGAAGAACCCTATACCCTTGCGATTTTGTTGACCGATTTGCTGCCGGATATAGACCGCTGGCAGATTCAAATTATCGGCACGGACATCAATGAAGCGGCACTTGAAATTGCGCGGGTGGGTCGCTATCGGGAATGGTCATTGCGGGGAACGTCCGCAAGCCTTCGTCAGCGATTCTTTTCTACCCTTGTGCAACATGAACCGCCCAACCATACCCTGCCCGTATTTGAAATCCGACCTGAGATCAAAAGGCTGGTCAGTTTTCAGCATGGTAATCTCTTGGGGGATGCTCTTTTTCCAACCCAGCAGGATGTCGTGTTGTGTCGCAATGTCTTGATGTATTTCACCCAAGAGCAGCGTGAAAAAATGGAACAGCGTTTATTGCACGCGGTTCGTGAAGGGGGGTGGCTGCTGTTAAGCCCTGCCGAATTTTTGTCTCAGACCCGCCCGCACTATGGCACGCGCTATTTCAACGGTGCGTTGGCCCACCAGAAGAATAATGGAACAAATCTTGCCAAGCATTACACGATGAGCTTTGCTCCTATTGTCGTACCGCCGACCATTGACCCCAAATTGACCACCCAAGAGATTGAGAATCGCTATCGGGTGGCGGTGACGGCAATGCAGGCTGGACGTTTAGAAATTGCCATGCGGCTTGCGCAACAAGCACTTGAAGATCGCCCCCATTCACCAGCGGTGCATACCCTCATCGGCAGCATTTTGGCGAGTTGGGGAGAAGCGGCTCGCGCACATACGCATCTCAAGCAGGCCCTTGAACTCGATACCCTTTTTGCGGATGCCCATTATCTGATAGGGTTGATGCAGCTAGAGACCGGAGATTATCTATCTGCACGGGCTTCACTACGGGCCGCAATCTACTGCCGACCAGATTTTCCATTGGCCTATCTGGTCAGCGGGGATTTATTTAAGACCGAAGGTGATCTGCCACGTGCTGCCCATGCGTGGGAGACGGCTCGTCGTTTTGCGACTGTTCTGCCTGCTACCATACCCGTGAGTGATGTCGCCGATGTCACTGCCGAGCAGTTGATTCGCTTGGTAGAAAACCGCCTGAACACCTCCGCTTGAGTTGCCAAGCCCTTTCACAATTGTCCAGCCTATGTTAAGATGCGCGATAGGGATATTCGTTTGTTTAAGGAAATGATTCATGACACGTCGGGCATTGGGCGGATTTGTCTTAATCAATATTGTGGTATCAATTGCGGCGGCTTTACTCATCATCATGATTGCCTCTCCCTCTGATGATGACAACAACCAACCTCAGGTGACTAGGCGTGTAGTGGTCTATACGGCCACTTCGCAACCCGGCGTATTACCTCCGGCGGCGTTGGAGGGCACGATCTTCGCCCTAAACTCTACGATTCAAGCCCTTAACTCACAAATCGGCAATGGTGGCCCGATTTTGCCGCCGAACAATGACGGGCAGGGAACACCCCAACCCAATACTGACAATGTACCGTCGGGTATTCCCACTTTAGACCCGACCTTAGTATCGTTGGCGAATGTTCCTAGCCTGAATTTAAGTACACCTGGTCAATCTACAGGCGGAGATCAACCAACCCCTTCCGATGGCTGTCAGCGTTATACCGTCGTACCGGGGGATTCGTGCAGCGCCATTGCGGATCGTTTTGATGTCAACGTGAATGATCTGATTGAAATCAATGGCCTTTCTGCTGCTTGCCCACTCAATGTGGATGATGTGCTGCGTATCCCCGGCGAAGGCTGCAAACCCCCTGAACCCCCAACTGGAACGCCCACCGCGACGAATACGCCCTTTGTTTTTGGTACGTTCTCCGTGACCAACACCCCAGCACCTACCGCTACCGAAGCAGATGTGCAGATTTTGCAGATTCTCAATGCGGGCGTGACTTCGAGTGAGCAGGTAGATATTCAAAATACGGGGGATGCAGTCGTCAGTTTGCAAGGGTGGACATTGACCGATAGCGAAGATAATGTATTTACCTTCCCCGATTTGCTGCTCCAATCCGGGCAAATTATCCGTATCTTTACCCGTGTTGGACAAAATACCCCCGCCGCTCTCTATTGGAATTTGACGACGGCGGTCTGGGAAAATGGTGAATTAGCAACCCTCACCGATGGCTCAGGCCAAACCCAATCTACGTTTACCGTCGGAGGCCAAGCGATTAATTTTGGCAATTAGGCCAAGCAACGGATGAGTAAGCCGTGAGTATCCTTTTGACTCTTGCCGCCTGCCCTAAAATGCAGGTACAGTTCGGCTGTTAGGGCTTCATCAAAAGGAGACAAGCTATGCCCCTGCTCAAAGTAGAGGGTCAAGTATTTGAAGTGGAAGACGGTAAGCGGCTGATTTTGGCATTGGAGGACAGCGGTCTCGATGTGATGCACCGTTGTGGGGGGTTTGCTAAATGTACCACTTGCCGCGTGAAATTTATCGAAGGTGAACCCATCCGCATGACCCAAGCTGAACTTGACCGCCTTAAGAATACACCGGATTTATTGGGACAAACACGCTTGGCCTGTCAAATTATGTGCGACCACGACATGGAAGTTGAGCCTGTTATCCGTCTATCAAATGCCGATGTCAAATCCCCCGGCGCTCGTCCCGAAAAACAAATTACCCCGAAACCTATATGGATTGACCGTCCCTATTGATCTATGACATCCTTCACCCCACGCACTGTTTATCACCTGCCAGATGATTATCAAGAGGCCGATTTTCTACATCTGACCTCGACCAAAAATATTCTGTGGCTGAATGTGGTGTCCTTTGTCCCATTGGTCATAGCGGGGGTATTTCTGTGGACGTGGATGATTTTTTATCATGGTATATTGGGCGCTCCACTGGCGACGGATTGGCCGCGTGGGGGTATCAGTATCGTTATGGGCCTATTTTTGATGTTAGGCATGGTGGTGCTGCATGAATTATTGCACGGCCTCGCTATCACGTATTATGGGCATCAAGCTCGTTATGGCATGAAGCTGCATAAAGGCGTGGTTTACGCCACCGCTGAAGGCAGTCTGTTTTGGCGCAATCAATATATTGGGGTATGTCTTGCCCCACTCATTGGAATTACCCTGCTGGTGTTGTTGGGTAGCTTGTTTGTATCACAGACCCTCGGTTTGTGGTTGATGCTGGTTGGTGCCATGAACGCGGCGGGGGCCATCGGTGACCTTTGGATGGTTAAATTTGCCCTACGCTATCCTCCCCACACCCTCATTCGAGATGAAGCCGACGGAATGCGTATTTTTGTGCCCCAATCCGCGCCTACACCTTTGTGATATAATTTTTGCGTTACGCAGAGCAATAGCACTGGAATAGACTGCATGGATGCGATTCTCAACCTGATTTTGATTGGTGTTCTGTTGGCCCTCACTTTCGCCGCGAATATGGCGTTGCGTGAACGCGAACGCAATCTGCATTACCTTGTGGTCGTCGCGCTGGCCTTGCTGAACGCCATTGTTGCGACATTTGGGTTGTTGTATGTGGTGGTTGGTATTTCGCCAGACCTTGCCGAGGGTATGCTGGAAACAGATATAGATCGTGGTTATGCGCTCGTGGGCGGGGTGTTGTTTCTTATAACTGGTATAGTCTCTTCCCTATTATTGTTCGACAGGGTGCGTATCGCCATCGCAGGGTGGTTTCCACGCCTGCGCCAACCAGAGCAATTTATTGCTACCATGCCCGCAACCAGTTCCCTTGAAAGGCAGGCCGCCAATCCTTTTGGGATGCCTTCAACCCTACCAGAACTACCGAGCCGGGTGCTGTACCGGGGTGAACTGCGCGGTTTTGACCCCCACAATACAGTACATATGCTGGCGATGGTCATTAGCTTCCTATTTATTGGCACTCAAATCGCTGGTTTCGCAGCGGGGGGTGGTCTATCAGGCTATGCGGAAGATGCAGGAATCTCATGGGGCAATCTAGGAATTCAATTTATCCTCATGACCCTTGTTCCCATTGTTGGGGTGGGTTTATTGACCCGGCGCAGTATGGGCGAGATATTGGAACGTTTGGGTTTCCATCGCCTTACGGTTGAATCTATCGGTGTAGGCGTTGTGGTAGCAGTTGGGGCATTTGTCTGGTTGTTTATCGTGGCAATTATTTGGTCTCAACTTGTTCCGCCCGATGTTCTCGAAGAGCAGACGGAGGCTAGTGAAGCCATTAGCCAGAGCATAGATACTATCTGGTTGGTTCTGGCTGTGGCTATTACATCATCAGTTGGGGAAGAAATTGCCTTTAGAGGAGCGCTCCAACCTATTTTTGGTTTTTGGTGGACGGCTATCATTTTCACGTTTGCCCATATACAATACACATTGACACCTGCTACCGTGATTATATTTGGTGTGGCAATTGCCCTAGGATGGTTAAGGCGTCGTTACAATCTCTATGCTGCTATCACTGCCCATTTTTTGTACAATTTTGTGCAATTATTGCTGGCATTGTTTTTCGGATAATAGTTCTGGGGTTGAATTGCAGCGGCTTTTTAACTGAGTATACTAGAACTACGATTGACCACCACAAGGGATAGAGATTTGTATGCGTAATATGGGGATTTCTTCATCCGACGAGGCTGCCAATCTGGAAGACCTTTTGCAACTTGCCATTACCCAAGCACGACAAGGGAACAAACAAGGGGCACGGGTGCTTTTGGAACAGGTTTTAGCTGCCGATAAACACAATGACCGGGCATGGTTGTGGATGGCCTACACCAGCACAAACGATATTGACCGCCGTCGCTATCTCCGTACTGTGCTGCAACTCAATCCGAGTAATAAAGCTGCCCGCCAAGCGCTTGATAAAATGCAGCATCAGCGTCAAAAATCCGAGGCGCGTACCCGGCAGTTTGGGGTCTTGGTGTTGGCGATTTTGGTGTTTATCATTGCGGCAGCGTGTTTGATTGTGATCGTGGCTCGCTAATTTAATCGGCTATTCGACGAGGGGCAGGATAAAATCTTGGATCCCGAAGAGATCAAAGCACTTTTGAAGGCAGGTATTGATGCGGCGCGAGGCAATAACCTGATAATCGCCCGCAGTATATTTCAGCAGGTCATAGATGCTGACCCACGCAACGAACTGGCATGGATGTGGCTGGCTCAGGTGTCTGATAATACCGAGCATCGGCGTCAGGCGCTTGAAGAAGTCTTATCCATTAACCCGAACAACGAAAAAGCACGCTTGGCATTGGATAAGCTGCAAACCGGAACCGGCTCGCTTCGTCCTGCCAGCACGCCGCCATCCCGACCCAGTGAGGCTGGATTACGGCGACCCACGAGTTCCCCTCAATCGGGCGGTGCATCGGAACCCCCGAATTATTTCCGACCTGTCCAGCGGCATGAGTTACCCGGCAATATTTGGGCCAATTCTCGGCGCGAAAACAGTCGCTTGGGATTCTATCTAACGGGGGCGGTTGCCGTAGGACTGATTGGGTTAGCCGTGCTGCTTATTATTTTGCGCGTCACGGGTGATGAAGAAGCAACAACCGAAACGGATACCCCAACCCCGGTGATTATCTTTAGCCCAACCGCTACTATTCCGACGCCGACCCCCACGCAGGGGCGTATTGTTCCTGCTATTACTGTGACACAGCGCACCGTTGATCTGCCGCCAACATGGACACCTTCCCCGACATGGACACCGCTGCCCTCGCCGACATGGACACCACAGCCACCCGGCCTAGATCAGTATACGATTGTCTACGTGGGTAATGAAACAGCGGGTGATCCGTTTGTTCTGTACAGCATCACTGCCGATGGGACACAGCTTCAAGAGGTGCGAATTAGCCTGCCTCCGCTAGAAATAACGTCCGATGAGGAACCTGCCCAAGAACCCACTGAAGCTCCTACTGAGGAAGGCGAACCCGCTGAAGAATCACCCACCGATGTGCCGACAGAAGCACCTGAATCCTCTGGGGAAGTTGAAATTCTCGATCCGGCACTGTCGCCTGATGGGACTCAACTGGTCTTTACGGTCCAAGAGGGGGCGATTCAAGAGCTATTTATTATGGACTATCCCAGTGGCACACCGCGCCAATTAACGCATTTGGGGGCCGAACAGACTTTGGGGGCCGCATGGTCACCTGACGGGGTAAACATTTTGTTTGCCTCGAATGCCACCGGGGATTTTGATGTCTATATGTTAGACCTCACGACGGGCGATGACCCGTTTAATTGGACGAATGACGAAGGCTTTGATGATCGTGACCCAGCATGGTCGCCGGACGGCTTGGCGTTTGCGTTTGCTTCGGATCGTGCTGCCAAGGGCCAATTGGAAATCTTCGTTACGCCGCTGCAAGGGGGTGAGGTCTGCCAGATGACCGATTCCAGCAACAGCAGTTTTGCGCCAGCGTGGTCACCTGACGGCACACGTATTGCGTTTATCACCAATCGCAACACCGACAACGACCTTTTTGTGATGCGCTCGGATGGTGCAACCGAACGAGTTTTGTCGGTTAATGATGGTGATGCGGAAGAACGTGATCCGGCTTGGTCACCCGATGGGTTGTGGTTAGTAGTCAGTTCCAACCGCGAAGGGAGCGACACCTCGCATTTGTGGGTGGTGTCAGCCGACGGTGGAACATGGCAGCGTGTTTCGGAGAGCACCGGCGAAGCCCGTGATGCTCAGTGGTTGACCAATTCGTTAGCAGTTGGGCCAGCCCCAGATTACGCATTCAATTGTGCTAGATAATTTATTGGTAGGCAAAGTGAGGGTGACCGGGTGGATCAGCAATCGCCCAATTCCCAAGTTGAGAATTTGATACGCGACGGTATTGCAAAGGCACGGGCTGGGGACAAAGCTACAGCCCGTCTACTTCTCCAAAAAGCTGTCGAATTAGATGAATATAGTGAACGGGCGTGGTTCTGGTTAGCCAGTGTGGTCGAAACCGATGACGAACGGCGTACTTGTCTGCACAATGTCGTTCTAATTAACCCCAACAACGCCCGTGCCCAAGAGATGCTGGATCGCATGGACGAGGCCAGCAGTGGTGAACCGGCTCCCAAACCTCCGCTGAATCCACGCAAAGCGATGATCGGAGCAGTCGTCGCGCTGGTCATCATCTTTTTTGCGTGTATTTTATTTTTGGTGTTTTCCGGCGATGACGGTGACGATAAAGAGTCACAAGTCACTCCCTCCAGAACGCCAACAGCGAGCCATACACCAACTGGAACCCCAACCGCAACGGCAACTTTGATCCCAACGATTGACCCGCGCAGCCTGCCGCCAACGTGGACACCCAGTCCCATGTTTTCACCTACCCCGAACTTGATAGAATCTATTCCAACGCCGCCAGCGGAGATTCAAGGCAGGATTATTCTGCGGTCTGGTAATGAAGCCCTTGACCGTGAAAATCAGCCCATCTTTTTTATCAATATCGCCGACCTCAGCCGACTGCCTGCATCTGCCGAAGGAGTACGTGGCCGAAACCCGTCAGTATCGGCGGATGGCACGCGCTACGTCTTTATCCAATACTTGTCGGGGACACAGGACATCGCGCTGACGATTTCCAATTTGAACGGATCCGAAACCCGTACCGCCAGCCAATATTGGGGTGGAGCGAGGACAATTATTTTTGAACAGGATATGCCTGCGTGGTCCCCTGTTGGCCCCCAAATCGCCTTTATTGGCATGGAAAGTGGCAAGCCGGCCACCGATTTATATGTGCTCACCATCGGCGATACCCCTCCTGTTGAAGGCGGCAACCCTGAACTCTTGCGCCGTTTGACCAATGACGATTCAGCCGAATCTTGGCCTGCATGGTCGCCTGACGGTTCACGGATTGTGTATGTGGCCGATTTTGTTGATGAGACCCTAGCCCAGCCCAACGGCATTGATCTGTATATCATCAATGTGGGGGATGGCTCCATTGCCCAATTGACCACAGATGTGAATGAATTGGTCGAGTCACAGCCCGATTGGAGTCCAGACGGGACACAAATTGTTTTTAGCGGGACGGCTGCTGGAGCGAGTACCAGCGATATTTATATGATGCCAGCGGATGGATCAGCCCCACCCTCGGTATTGGTGGATTTTGGCCCGCATGACACCCAACCGCGTTGGTCACCTGATGGACGTTATATCGTGTTCAATTCTGACATTTTGGAAGGCATTGGCACGGATGTCTATATCTATGATCTAGAAACCCAAACAACCTATGCTGTGACCAATGATCCACGCAGTCAAGACGAAGCGAACGATTGGGTGCGTTAGGGAAATCCGGGGCATATGATGAATGACCTTTCCAATGAAGAGCGTGAAGAATTTATTCGGCTTTGTCAAGCCGCCCACGCTGCAACAGTTGCTGGAAGAAACTATGATGCCCATTTGTATTTCCGGGAAGCCATCAAAATCTTCCCACTGAGTACCAATGTGTGGTTGTGGCTGGCGAAAGTGGTGGATACCGAAGAAGACCGCCGCGTCGCGCTCGAAAATGTGTTAGCAATTGACCCCAATCATAAAGAAGCCCGGCGTCGGTTGGCGGAAATCAATCGGCGTTCCCCATAATTTTTTTGAGGGCAGCAGCAAATGTTCAATAATGGCACGCTTATTCATGATAGTATTCAACGCATTCATCAACTGAGCCGCGACGCAATTCAGTTGGCAGAAAAACTTCGCCAGCAAGAGCGTCAGCTCCGCAAACAGGGTATGGCACTACCAGCAGGCTCGCTGCAAAAATTGGAAGCGATCCATGTTGACCTTGAAGGACTGGCCCAGAAAATTCAGGAGCAGCAAACCGAACTCAGCCAACTGCGGATGTTGGCAAATACAACTGAATTTGTAAACTCCAGTCTCGATCTGGATGAAGTGCTGAACGGCGTGATGGATCGGGTGATTCAACTCGTTGGTGCCGAACGCGGCTATATCATGCTGCACAATCGCGTGACCAATGAGATGGAAATTGTGGTCAACCGCAAACTCGACCCGACTTCCAGTCAAGACGAAGAATTTATCTTTAGCCGAACCATTGTGGAAAATGTGGCGCGGACAGGTGAGGCCATTGTCACCACCAACGCCCAAGAGGACTCGCGCTTTAAAGAACAAGACAGCATTATCAGTCTTGCGCTTCGCAGCATCATTTGTGTGCCGCTCATCTTTAGAGATCGTATCTTAGGCACGGTCTATTGTGACAACCGGATCAAAGATGGCCTGTTTGGTAAACGTGAGCGCCGCCTGCTGAATGCTTTTGGTGACCAAGCCGCTATCGCTATTGAAAACGCCCAACTGTTCGAGCAAATTCAGCAGACCCTCCGAGAAATCACGGGGATTAAAGTGCTGCTCGATAATATTCTGGCTTCTATCGCCAGCGGCGTGATGACCCTAGATGGTCAAGAGGTTATTACCAGCTATAACCTTGCCTCCGAAACCATTTTTGGGCTAACCGCCGATAGCGCCCTGAATCAACGTTTTGATCTCAAACTGCCCCAGATTTATGAACAGATTCAGCGGGAAGCGCAATTGGTTCGGAGCCTCTCTGAAAACTTAACGGTTGAAGCCTCACCCACCCTCGATCAACGTGGCCCATTGTCTCTCAATTTCAAACTTAGCCCTTTTAAGGATTCCGAGCGCATTACGCAGGGGGTTGCTATTGTGGTGGATGACGTTACGGAACTGAAAAAGCGCGACGCCACCCTCGCTGCGGTGCGTCGGTATTTGCCACCTGCGATGGTGGACAATATTCGCAGCATCGAACGATTGGCGCTGGGTGGTGAACGGCGCATGGTGACGGTTTTATTTGTAGAGGTACGCTCGTTTGATACCTTCCCGGATGCCATGCCCCCGCGTGACGTGATGGAACTGCTCAATACCTATCTGACTATCAGTTCCGAGTCGATTCATCACCATGCGGGTTTGATTGATAAATTCATGGGTAGTGACATCATGGCCTTGTTTAATACCCAGCTAAATCCATCTGACCAACATGCGTGGGATGCCCTTTCCGCCGCGATGCGCATGGCTGCTGATTTACGGACGTTGGCAGCCTATGGGGACGTTTCCAGTGAAGGTAAAGCCTATTTCCGCATCGGGATTCATTCGGGCGAGGCGACATTAGGCAATGTTGGCAGCACTGACCGTCGTGAATTCACAGCAATTGGCGATACGGTCAACCTTGCTAAACGCTTGCAGGAAAATGCTGTCTATGGTCAATTGATTGTCAGTCGTGAAACATTGGCCCTATGCCAAGCCCAATTGAATCAGACCGACTGGATTGGCTATAAGGAACTGGAACCCTTGAAAGTAAAAGGCCGGGTACAGCCTGCCTATATCTATGAAGTATTTGATACGGCGGAAGTTAGCGCATGACACTCATTACTCAACAGATTGACAACCTGACGACTGAAATCATGCGGCTCAATTATATGGCGCAAGAAGTCAGCCATATGCTGCAAGAACAGTCCAATCTTCTTCGCATCCGCAATATGAGCCTGCCTGCGCCCGTGCTGGAAGATACTCAGGGATTTAGTGAATCCGTTAAGTTATTATCTGAGCAGTTGGCTTCGGAACAAGTTGAACTTGCCCAGTTGCGTGCCCTTGCCCATACTGGGGGTTTGATTAATTCCTCACTTGATCTTGACACTGTGCTGCGCCGCGCAATGGATACTGTCATCGGCCTCACCGGGGCAGTACATGGCTATGTGATGCTGCTTGATCAAAATACGGGCGAAACGGAAAAGGTCATCAGCGTCAATTTGGAAGACGGGTCTACCGATGAAGCTGAGTTGATGATTAGCCGGACAATCGTGGATGAGGTCGTGCGGACTCGTCAGCCCATTTTGACCACCGATGTCCAAGATGATGAGCGCTTTCAACTGACCGAGAGCGTTTTGAAATATGACCTTCGCAGCATTCTGTGTGTGCCGATTATCTATCGTGATCAACTTTCCGGCGTGGTGTATGCTGATAATCGTATTCGAGAAGGGCTGTTTGGCGAAAGTGAATTAAATCTGCTGGTAGCCTTTGCCAATCAAGCCGCCATCGCCATCCAAAATGCCCGCTTGTTTGAACGGGTCAAGGCACGATTGGAAGAGGTTACTGCCATCCGCCAATTCTTGGACAGCATCTTCGCGTCTATTGCCAGCGCTGTCATCACGACGGACGTCAATGGCAATATCCGCACCTGTTCCCCCGTCGCCGAGCAAATTTTGGGTGTAATGGCGACTGAATGTATTGGGCAGCCCGTGACTCAAGTTCTGCCTGCTTTATACGAGGGATTTGAGAACGTTTTGATCGAGGTGCAACAGCAGGGGCATCAGGAAATTATCGAAGTCAACACCGTCTTAGCCCATCGCGGCCCGACCAGTCTTAGTCTCAAGTTAAGTCCTTTGCGTGGCGAACAAAATGAAACGCAGGGTGTCGCTATCGTGTTGGATGACTTGACCGCGATCAAGGAACGCGATGAAACCATCAATGTGATTCGCACCTATCTGCCGCCTGCAATGGTCCGCAACATTCAAAGTATTGACAGCTTGGGTCTTGGCGGCGAAGAACGTGAAATCACAGTGGTCTTTGCCGATGTGCGCGGTTTTACGACCTTTAGTGAGCGGCTTGCCCCCGAAGAATTGATGCAGATTATCAATCAATATTTGTCGGCGGGTAGTTCGGCTATCCAATTAATGGAAGGTATCATTGATAAATACATGGGGGACGCGATTGTTGGGTTGTATAACACCCAGTTAAACCCCCAAACCGACGATCATGCCCTGCGGGCTGTTCGAGCAGCGATGGCCTTGGTGAGCGATGTGCAGGCGCTTCATGAAGTCATGCCGTCAGAACAACGTCTGTTTTATGGCATTGGTATTCATACCGGAACGGCCATCGTAGGCAACGTAGGCAGCCCCAGCCGCAAGGAATTTACGGCGCTGGGTTATGCCGTGACCTTCGCCAAGAAATTGCAGGAAATTGCCCAGCCGGGTGAGGTCATTATCAGCGAAGAAACCTATCAGGCGGTTAAGGATCATGTCGTTGCCCAACCCACCGAACGGCGACTGCGTGGCGATAATACCCCGGTGATGGTCTATCAATTGACCGATATTCGCTAACCACCTAGCTTCTCAAACATTGTGTAGAGCATAACTCCTGTTGCCACCGAGAGATTGAGTGAACTGACCTGCCCCACCATCGGTAAACGTACCAATTGATGACAGATGGCGATTTGTTCCGTTGTCAGCCCCTCGCGTTCACTTCCCATCAACAAAATGAGCGGTTTGGGGTAATGGGTTACGGTGCGATAATCCATGCTACCGTGTGCCGATGTCCCCACAATATAATAGCCGTGTTGATGCGCCCACTTTGCAAAATCGGCAAATGAGGTTTGGACAATGGGATGCCAAAAACTTGCCCCCATACTGGCCCGGATCGCGGTGGGGTGGTAAGCATCCGTGCTGCTTTCCAATAACAACAAGCCACTAGCGCCAACCGCATTAATGGTTCGCAGAATCGTGCCGACATTGCCGGGGTCTTGCGGCGCGACAAGGGCCACCCCCCAACCAAAACTGGTCGGGTCTAAATCCATTAGAGTATTTTGGGGTTGGTGTACCACCGCCAAAATCCCCTGCGGCCCCTCGCGTGAGGCCAACGATTCAAAAACATCGGTGCTGACCGGATAACAAGGGACACTGCGTTGGGTTTGCTGATGAATGAGATTGAGGGCAAAGTCGCTGATCAGCAAGTCCGGGGCGTAACAGATAAATTCGAGGTTGGCGTTGGCGGCAACGGCATCCCCTACATGCCGGATACCCTCTACTACAAACAAATGCGACACCTCACGCTCTTTGCGATTTTGTAGGGCGCGGATTTGCTTGATTTTGGGGTTGGTGCGGCTGGTGATTAGATCGTATTTCATATGGTTTAAAGAACGCAAAAAGCCCCATGATGGGGCCTAGGGGCAAACTCGGCAAACAAATAACAGACGGTTATTTTTGCTTTTGCGCTTGCAATTCGTTCAGGTGCTGCATCAGGCGGCTCTTACGACGAGCGGCATTATTTTTGTGCAGTATCCCTTTGTTCACAGCCTTATCCAAAATCTGAATGGCATGGCGTGTCTGTGCAATCGCTTCTTCAAGGTTGCCCGAGCTAATCGCGGTACGTGCCTGCTTCAATTCAGTGCGGGTACGTGACCGATAAATGCGGTTCCGCTCACGCTTACGCTCCGAGCTGCGGATGCGTTTCTGTGAGGATTTCGTGTTTGCCACCGTTAATCTCCGAAAAAAATTGCCTGTCTGTTTGAATACCAAGAAAGCATTGTAGCAGAGCATCGCTGGCATGTCCAGAAGGTTTTCCCATCACATTGCATATGGATTTAAGAAAGTTTTACGTAGAATTTGTTTTTTGACCCATCCATTTGCTTGCAGTTTTCCGCATCAGGCGATTAAATAAGGCTATAAAAACTCTTACAATTAGGGAATTTTATTTTTGATGGAAAACACATCGGGCAATAAGTCATATCAGCGTGATTTGGCGATAGGTCATTTTAGACGACGCCTGCGTGAATCGGCACTGGCCTATCTGCTGGTCGCTCCGGCCTTTATCATCACCCTCATATTTGCTATCTATCCGGTCATTTCGGCTACATGGGAAAGTCTAAAATATGGACGCCCTATCACCAACAGCTACGTGGGCCTCGATAACTACGTCAAGGGAATCGGTAGCCTAATCTATATCGTCCTAATGCTCTTGGCGGTTGTCTTTTGTTATCTGGCATCCAAAGCATGGAAACGTGCCCGTGACCACCAGCGTGAACACCCCAACGATCATCTGTGGTTCTATCTAGCCCCCAGTTTTGTCCTTGCCCTAGCGATCATCTGGCTCGTTTTTCTCGGCATCACCGAATATTTTAAATTCGGCCCTTGGTTGGTCGGGATAATGCTTGTCGCCGTAGGTATCGGTGGTTATGTCTTTTTACGGCAGCGTACCGAGGGACGAGTCGGCAACTACATCGGCAATACTGTGCTCATGATGGTCTTGACGGTGCTGGCTGTTTTGATTGTGCGCTATGCCTATGACCAAATCGAAAAAGATGTTGAAGAATCGCGTGAAATCGCTCAGTTGCTCTTTACTACTGATGTTTCCAACGCCGTGCCCGATTTACCAATTGAAGGAGCACGGGTGGTCAATGTTTCGCTGGATGGGGATATTCCGCTCAAGGCAACTATTGGCGACACCACCTATGAGGCTTTTCTTGCACCCCAAGCTTATCAAAATGTGTCCGTAGACAGTTTTACGGGCAGCAATATTACCTTTGAGAACAACCAAAAGGTGCAAATTCTCCTCCCGCTGACAGTGGGGCTTGGTTTTCAACCCGCGCCCTATACCACCGAAGCCAATGTTCAGCTTGAGACCAATAATCTGTTGGGGACAGCCGAGACACTTGGCGCAACCATCTTGTTAAGTGAAAACACCGAGGTTTTGGCACCCTTCGATTTGTACCAAGCCCAAGATGTGGGGTTGGCGCTGGTGACACGCGGCGGTTATACCCCGCCCATCAGTCGCCCAATGATATTGGCACTGGTTATCGCCTTCGCCATTGGGTTGATTTTCCTCATTGGCAGCTATCGTGAAAAAATGTTGGTGGATGCGCCGCTGTATGGTTGGTTGGGGCTGGCCCGCACGGGGTTGGGTGTTTTGGTGTTGGGCCTATTTATCTACCTGCTCATGACCATCCAGCTTTATCGAGAGACGGCACATGGGTTTGATAATCTTTCAGATCAACAGTTTAGCGCCGCTTATGAGTATGCAATCGGGTCGCCACCCCGCGCCACCCCGCCTCTCCGCCCCGAGGATTTGGCTGCTGAGATATTGTTTGTTCCCCAACTGATTTTGATTGGCACGGGCATGTTCCTCATTGGTATTGCCTATCTGGTCTGGAAAGATGCCCAAAAGCGTGAGACTACATTTGGATTATCCGGCATGTTCCTCTTGGCCCTGCTTCTGATGGTGGGGGGGTGGTTGTGTATCAGTGAACTTCCCGGTACGATGATACGGGCAGGCGCACCCGCCCTTGAAGTTCGAGAGGCGTTGACTCGCACCGTCGTTTTCAGTATGGTCAGTGTGCCTGCCCAACTGGTGTTTGGGCTTCTATTGGCCTATGTGATGTTCTATGAGATCAATCTGGGCAAGGGCATGTTCCGCCTTGTCTACTTTATGCCCTATATCGCGCCCAGAATTGCAACTGCTACGGTTTTCACCGTTATTTTTAGCCTCGATCCCGGCGGCCTAGCCAATAAATTCCTCGGTGTCGTGGGCATCGAGACGCAAAAGTGGCTAATGGAACCCAACGGGCTTATTCGAGTCATCTTTAGAGAGGTTTTTGACGGCAACCCCAATCAAATCCCTTCGGCCTTCGAAGGCCCCAGCATGGCCCTGACAACCGTGATTTTGTTTAATATTTGGGTCTATTCCGGCTATTACGCGGTCATTTTTCTAGCAGGGCTTGGGTCTATTCCGGGTGAACTTTATGAAGCCGCAAGGGTGGACGGTGCAGGCCGCTGGTCAGCGTTCCGCAATATTACCCTTCCACTGCTTTCACCTGTAACCTTTTTCCTCTCCATGTTGGGCATTATTGGGACGTTTAGTTCATTTGACAGTATTTACGTCATGCGGAGTGGTGCTATTGGTCAAGAAGTGGATACCCTTACCATCCGCATCTTTGATGTTTTCTATAAACAGAATGACCCCGGTTATGCAACAGCCCTCGCCTTTATCTTATTTATGGTGATCTTGATTCTCACCCTCATTCAAAACCAACTTTCGAAGGATCGGGTGTTTTATGGCTAGTACCACATCGGCAACTTCTACAACGCCGCTTGCCGAAAAATCCAGCGAGCAAAAGCGGGTGATTCCGCAACGTCCACCACTGCATTTGCCAGTAGGCACGCTTTTTGCCTATTTGCTGCTTACACTGGGGGCGATCTTGTTTGTGCTGCCCTTTTTGTGGATGGTGTCTACCTCGTTGATGACGATTAGTGAGGTATCGCGGGGGGTTTTGGTACCCCAATCACGGTTGCTGGGCGTCTATAAAGCCACTGACGCTGAATTGAATCGCCCGCTGGGGGAATTTCTGATTCCAGAGGCCGAAGTTCAATTTGACGGGGTTGCCGCGTCGTTGGTATATGATACTAGTCGCATGGGTGGTGTAGTGGATGTATATGTAGATGAACAGCAGGTGGGCCAGATTGACACCTACAGTGATGAGCCTCAATTTGCTCAATCTTTCCTAATAGACGGCTATCCCAATGTGACGGCCCTCAGCCAAGATTTACGGGTGATGCTGCCAGAGGGCAACCATACGATTCGCCTGATGCAGAACGAACGTGCCAGCCGAGGCGATGAGTTGGCATTTCGTGGGCTAAATGTTCAAAAGGCTGATGGGACGGAGGAATTTATCCCCGCGTCACTGGATACCTTCAAGATTGCGGTAGGGTATTGGGCAATGGAAATGGACACCGAGGGCAGCACGATCCTCCAAGCCACCAATCTGGGTTTCCCTGAATATATGGAGACCTGCTGTCGGGGTTCCATTGAGCGGACGCCTGCCCTGCAACGCACCCCACAGGCACAGTATATCAAGGAACGTCAAAACGGCGGTCTGGCTATCCTCAAAGTGAATTTACCCTTTGGGTTGTACAAAGCCGATCTCATTTTGTCGGGTGGGGTGTCCCATTACGTAAAGGTCTGGATTGACGAAAACTTCTCGGAGTATTTTATCAATTCGACCATCATCACCCTGTTGACGGTTACAGGGCAAACGTTTTTCTCGATTCTTGCGGCCTATGCCTTTGCCCGTATGAACTGGCCCGGACGGAATCTGGTGTTTAGTATCTTCCTGATGACTCTGTTTATCCCGTCGGTGGTTGTGCTTATTCCTCGCCTGCTGATTGTGACCTCCATCAGCCGCTGGTCAGTCGAAAATGTCGGCCCGATCTTTGACAGCATCGGTGATTTTTCCAATTCCCTGTTGGGTTTTAGGATTATCACGGCTGAAAGTGCCCGTTGGTTGGATAACTGGCCGGCATTGGTCGTGCCGTTCCTCGCCAGCACTTTTGGGATTTTCCTGCTGCGCCAATTTTTTATGCAAATTCCTGCCGAGCTTTTTGACGCGGCGCAAATTGATGGGGCAGGTCATGTACGATTTCTGTTCCAAATTGTCCTGCCGATTTCGCGGGCAGCGATTACGACAGTGGTCTTGTTTACTTTTATCGCCACGTGGAACGCCCTAGACTGGCCTATTTTGGTCACCAGTACCGATAATTGGCGTCCCATTGCCTACGCGCTGTACAGCTTCCGCGAGGAGGGTGGTTCACGGCCCAATCTCTTGATGGCTGGGGCATTTATCGCGCTTTTCCCTGTGATGTTGATGTACTTTGTGGCCCAAAAACAATTCACCGAGGGGATTGCGACGACAGGTTTGAAGGGTTAATTGGCGGAGATAAAAAGCAAAGGGGTGATACTGTAATTTGGGAATCGCCCCTTTTTATTTTCGCAGGCTTAACCGAATTTCTTGGAACGCGCCCCAAACACATCCGCGCTCAGACGAATCCCGGCATGTTCAAAGCGTTCAGCAAATTTCGGACGCATCCCGGTGGGTTCCAACGTGCCGCCCCCTTCATGACTGGGGCCTGATCCAGTATGGCTGGGGGTTTTATAGACAAATACGTCTTGTAAAGTGACGTTTTGGCCTTCCATCCCCTGAATTTCGCTGATCTGGATGATTTTTCGGCTACCATCCTTTAGACGGGCCTGCTGCACAAACAAATCAATTGCGCTGGCAATTTGGTTGCGAACAACCTGAACAGGCAAATCCATGCCCGCCATCAAACATAGGGTCTCCAAACGGGATACCGCATCGCGTGGGCTGTTGGAGTGAACGGTGGTCAATGAACCATCATGCCCGGTGTTCATCGCTTGGAGCATGTCCAACGCCGCGCCGTCACGAATTTCACCAACGATAATCCGATCAGGTCGCATACGCAGCGACCCCTTAACCAGATCGCGGATGGTCAACGCCCCTTCTTTAGTACCTTGCACATTGGGAATGGTCTCAAGTCGTACCACATGCCGCTGCGCCAATTGCAGTTCGGCGGAGTCCTCAATCGTGACGATGCGTTCATCTTCGGGGATAAATGAGCTAATCACATTTAAGAGTGTGGTCTTGCCTGAACCAGTACCCCCAGACACGACGACGTTCAAGCGTACCTTGACACAGGCGGCAAGAAACATCGCCACTTCTTCGGTGAATGAACCGAAACCGACCAAATCTTGCCACGTCAGGCGTTTTTCGGGGAATTTACGGATGGTGATGGTCGTGCCCTGCAACGCCGAGGGGGGCATAATAACATGGACGCGGCTGCCGTCGGGTAAGCGGGCATCTACCATCGCCTGTTTGCGGCTCAATTCACGCTGCATGGGGCGCACAATGCGTTGGGCTGTCCACTGTACATGCTCATCGTCGTCAAAAACGATGTCGGTTTCGATCAACTTGCCTTTACGTTCGGCAAAGATAATTTCTGGGCCATTGACCATAATTTCACTGACACTCTTATCGCGTACCAGCGGCTCAATCGCCCCAAAACCGAGTAAATCATAAATGAGGCCAGTTTCGAGGTCTTGGTATTCTTGTGAACTGAGTTGCAGATTGGCTCGCTGAATAAGTGTTTGGAGGCGATCAACGACCAGTTTACAATGCTCAGGGTTGATGGATTCTAGCTTGTCAAATTCTTCAGCCGTTGCCATCAATTTGACACGTAGCATTTTGCGTAATTCGGCAACACGAGGGCTGCTACGCTTTTTGGTCGGTGGCCCATACGCGCTACTATCGTGAAGCAGTGTATCTGCCTGATTGATTGGGCCAGCCGGTACTGCCGTCGTAAATGGTGACGTACCGGGTTGGGGTGCCTCATTGATGGCAAATATCTCATCCGCATTAAAATCAGGCTGTTCGCGGCGGTCTTTTTTGGGTGGAGGGCCAGAAAGTTTGGAGAGTCGTGAACCCATGACATACCCTTACATAAATTTTGACTTGTCTTGACTGTTGTAGTGTATGGCGAATTTAATTTTATGACAAGTAGAAGTACGGATACTCTAGCGGGATTCACGGAATTTTCAGAGAGGGTTAATGATGGGGGCGATAATCCGATTACCGCCCCAAACTAAAGATTACGCAACAGGATAGGCACTGCGTGGGTCTTCCATATAGGCAGTGTTCCCCTTGGCGCCATCGGGCAGAACGATTCCCGGCTTAATGCGGGTCTCCATTAATCTGCCGTCACGCATTTCATGGACGACATCGGCTTCCTGCATCACTTGGGGGTCATGGCTGACGATGACGACGGTAATTTCACGTTCCACGACCAAGCGGCGTAGCAAATCTAGAATACGGCGACCCGTGCGTGTGTCCAATTGACCCGTTGGTTCGTCGGCAAGGATCAGTTTAGGGTGAGCCGCCAATGCACGGGCGATTGCCACACGTTGCTGTTCACCCCCAGATAGTTCATAAGGGCGATGTTTAGCACGTTCAGCTAATCCGACCCATTCCAATGCTTCGCGGACTTGGGCATCCCGTTCACGGGGCGAAGCTCCACGCATCCGCAGCGGAATACTGACATTTTCAAAGGCGCTCAATAAGGGCATAAGCCCGAAACTTTGGAACACAAAGCCGATTTCATGCAAACGCATATTGAGGCGTTCCGGTTCATTCATCGCGCTTAAATTGCGCCCCAAAATGTGAATATCTCCCTGTGTGGAATTGTCCAAACCTGCGACTAGATTAAGCAGGGTTGTTTTGCCCGACCCTGAACGCCCAACAATCGCCGTCATGTAATTGGGCCAAATATCCAAAGAAATGTTGTTTACCGCGTGAATATCTTCACCTTCAAGGTGATAAATTCGATGTAGATTGTTGATGCTGATCGTGGGTTCTATCCCACTTGAATACCCGTTGCTCATAAAATAGCTGCTCCAGTAATTTAGGCCCCGACAGTCGTTTCTTCTGCTTCATCAGTTTCTTCAGAATGATGTTGTGCATACACCCCGATATGGTCGTCGCGCAGTTTCAGGCGTACCCGATCTTCTAGGCTAAGAGTTTCGATGTACGCTTCTGGCAATTGCAGACGACCCGCACGGTCAAGGATGGCATACTCTTCATCACTAATCAGCACATCCCCATCACGCCGACGTAAGATTTCAGTGACGGTACGTCCGTCGCGCATCCCAATCACACGATCTACACGGCTGGCAACACTCATATCGTGGGTGACGATGATGATGGTTACGCCATATTCGTCTTTGAGGGTGTGCATGGTATTAAAGATGATGCCAGCGGCTTCGCTGTCTACTTCGCCCGTCGGCTCGTCAGCAAGGAGCAGCCCGGGCCGATTTGCCATTGCCACCGCAATCGCCACACGCTGCTGTTCACCCCCGGAAAGGCGATCCGGGCGGTGATTAAGGCGTTCACCAAGTCCGACCATCTCCAATAATTCTTGGGCACGTTTGTGCCGTTCGCGGCGTCCAACTTTTGCCAGTGCCATCGGCAGTTCAACATTTTCACGGGCGGTTAGATAGGGCAGCAGGTTACGCGCCGTTTGCTGCCACACAAAACCGACCTGTGTCCGCCGATAGAGGGTCTGTTGGGGGCGGGTCATTTCCAAAAGGTTGTAATCACCGACCCACACTTGTCCGGTGGTGGGGGTATCCAGTGCACCAAGAATATTCATCAAGGTGGACTTGCCAGAGCCAGAGGCCCCGACGAGGGCCAGCATCTCCCCTTTGTCTACTTCCAGATCAAGGCCGCGCAGCGCGACAACCTCAAGATCGGCTATTTTATAGATTTTTACGAGGTCGTCACATTTGATATAGGGTTTCATTGAATATGTCCCTCTTCTCTTTCCCGATGTTCACTTACTTTTATTCTTCACCCAAACGTAGCACTTGATTTACACTCATGCTCCGTAACCATGTCGCCGTCAAAGTCAACAGCACGCCAAAGCCACCTACCAAACTGACTAACATCAGCACGACTTCCAGCGGCTTAAATTGCAATGTTTCATTCCCCGCCAGTATCAAGAATGGCAGCAGCAGATAGGCCAGTCCTGCACCAAGCAGGGTGCCGATAATCAAGGCGGGCACAACCAATGCTAGGTTCTCAAACAGCAGCAACCGCCAGATATTGTTGGTGTCCCAACCCAATGAGCGCAGTACGCCAAAGGTGAAGGAACGCTGTTTGGCTGTGACGATAATGTAAAAGGCGAAGTCGAGCAGGCTGAGAATGAGGCTGACAATGAACCCCACATATAACAACCCTGCAACAGCACTGGGTAGCGGCTCACGCTGAATCTGCCCAAAGCGATCCCACGCAAAACGGGTTACAGTTACTCCCTGAACTCGCGCGATTTCTTGCTTGAGCTTATCCGTCGGTTCACGTTCTGGCAAATTGAGCCAAACCTGATTGGTATCAAAAAATGAAGACGGCCCACCCGTTTGTTGGTTCATCAGCGCACGGGCGACATCCAGCGGCACAATGATGAAGGCGGCTTCAATCGTTCCGGCATCGGTTACGCGGCGGTCAATGGTCGGGAAGCCTTCATTGGTGACCCCCACAACGCGGAAACCAAACGGTACGGTGCCGGGGCCAACATCCACATTGAGATCACGTTCACTGCCGATTTCCAACGGCGGGATGCCTCGATTGGCTGAACCTTGACCCGTGCCACGAAATACATCTGCGAATTTACCGGAGATGATGGCGGGGATGCGATCTACAGGTAGGGTGTCAATCATGACACTTGGCTCGGTTGAACGCCCCGACACACGCCGGACGCTATATTCAATCTTTAGTGCAGTCGAGTCGTCTTGGGCAACCGGGTCAACTTCATTTTGAACGTATTGAATTTGAGCACCGCCGATTTGTCGTTGGACAATATCCAATGGTACCCACGTCCCCGAAAATGGGGAGACAAATGTCGCGGGCTGCCATCCAGCGGGTTGCGTTTCATAACTTTCCAATGGAGTCGCAATGCCATTAGCATCTATTGTCTGCCAGTAGTCCAAATAGACCTTGTGCGTGAAGCTATCAAGATTTCCCTGTCGGGAGGCCATGCCAATGCGCCACATACGGTAGGGCAAACGACCCGACACTGGCAGATAACCCGATAACGTGACCCATTGTTCTGGTGGGGTTGGCGGCGGGCCAGCATTCGGTTCACTGGTTTCACCCGTTGGCCCAGTTACATTCGTACCCGCGTCGCGGCTCAGTTGCACCAGATAAGGCGTGCCAACCGCGTCCACGAGATAGATGCTGATAATGACGCTTGGCTCCGGCACTTCCTCAGTTGCCAACGATTGCGACCACACCTGTACGGTCAATTGATTCGCGTCATCGGGCAAAACAATGCCGGGTTGTGTTAACGCGGGAACACCCCGCAGGGCTGCTACTTCATCGGCATAATCGGGGAAGGCGGTTGCAAATTCTTCCGGGTTCACCCCGATTAGGATAAAGCTCTCGCGTCCGAGGGCTGTCCCGGTTACGCGGATTACATTCGCTGAGTCGGCAACTCCGTCAAACCTATCCCATGCGATATTGGTAATATCGCCCTGTGTTGGATTGATTTCGACCCGCGCCGAGCCACCAATCTCTTTTTGGGCCTGTCGCCAGCCGCCCGCCTCACGGGTTGCCGTTAAGCCGAGGCTCGCGGTACCGAGTGCCAATGTACCAATCAGCAGCAAAATTAACTGGGCATAATGGCCCGGATTGCGTTCAATATTCCACACCGCCAGTGGGGCTGTTAAGGCTTTGCGGCGCGAGGTGATTCTGGAAACAAAGCCCATCAATATGGGGAAGATACGTAACCAGAACAACGCAATCCCTGTAACCAACAGGGCCATTGAAAGTAAGTTGCCGGGGTCTTTTAAGCCGCCTGTCTGCGATGGATGATCTGCCACAAACTGTACCATCTTAGCTGGGTTAATCAGATAACGGTACAAATCTTTGATACGGCCATCGGCAATCCAGTACATGCGGATGACGAAACCGATACCCGCGATGATGAGCACAAAGTCTAGGAAGAAACTTGTCCAAAAAGGTCGGGTTGGGGGACGAGAGGCCGCTTGTTTTAGACGCAGAAGGCTCTTTTTGGCGGCTGGATATGCGGGTAGGCTTAAAAATGTGACGCACGCTGCACCCGCCGCGATGCTGAGGAGGTATGAAGTAACGGGCGTCTCCAAATTGCCAAATGATGCACCATCGAGGGCTTGGGCTAATGGGCCAAAGCGCTCCATAAAAAACAGGAAGATACGGCTTAAGTATGGCCCGACCACGAACCCGATGAACCCCAACAAAAACACCGTTATAAATTGGAGTTTCATCAGTTGGAAGGTGCTGCCACCGCGCGAACTAATCGAACTCCATTCAGTGCCTTGCTGCTGCAAAATTAGACTCACTGTCGTGACTAGGTGGTACAGCATGATGAACAAAACCGCACCCGACAGCAGGACAATTGGCCCTTCGGCCTCTTTTACGCGGTCATCATATCCTGAAATAAGCGGGGCCAGCCCCGAAAAAGTTTGTGCGCCGTTCAATGCTGTGCCAAGTCGGTTTTGTAGTGAGGTGTAAGCGGCGCTGTACTCGCCAGCATTATTGGAGTTAATCACATCGGGATTGGTGTGAATGCGCCAGATATAGCTGGTGCCGGGCACCACCGGAGCGACCCAGTCCTGATAGGCCGCCGGGTTAAACGCCATGCCCCAGTCATAACGGGTCGTCGTTAGGTTCACTTCCACCTCGGCGCCCCTCAAAAACATCTGATTTCCTGTCCAAATTGGGTTAGATGGGTCTTTGGGTTCCACAATCCCTACAATTACAACGGATGTAACTCGGGATGTACCATCGGTAAAGACCTGCCCCATATAGAAGCGACTGCCAAGCTCTAACCTTGCTGTTTCGGCCACTTCCGGGGTGATTACCGCTTCCGTTTGACCACGATTGAAAATCCCGATTTGTTGCGCGGCTTGTTGCTCTTCGGAAAGCCCCGCTGCATTCACCATATCCGGTGTTGCCAACCGTTCGGGTAAACGTCCTTGCAGCACATTGACCAATTGATCGAGCCGTTCAAATGCGAAGGGTTGATAACATTCATTGGCGGGTGGTAAACCATCATCGGGGTTAGCCCCCAAGACCATCACAAACCCACACACGGCAATCTGTGGTGTACCCGGATCGCCCTGACCAGAGGGGGCTTCTGGTGCGGTGTATTGAGCACGGATATAACGATCCACGCCCACCGCCAGCGGCCCCAGTTCTTCCTTCACGATGTTTTCAGCATTTTGGTCTACCGGGACATCACTGACCACCGTGATCTTCAGTTCTTCAGGATTGGCACTGTCCAATGCGCTCCGAATGTCCACTTCGGTTACGGCCCGAATGTAGAGCGGCCCCAACGCCAAGAACCCGGTCACGAGACAGACCGCCAATAACAAAATGGAGAGGACACGCCATTCACGGCGCATCCGTTTAAAAATCAAGTTAAGGGTCATGACTTTTTATGCTTCCTTCCTACTCGTCACCGAGCCGCAGTGTCCGCGACAGTGAGAGTTGGCGCACCAGTAGGAACGAGAAGGCAAATACTACTGCCAGCACGATTCCCATAATCAACCAGAAGTTACCTACCGCTGCCCATTCCGTTTCAGTGATGAAGGGCGGCACAACACCTTCGCCCGTCGTGCCAATCGCTAGGGTGGGGACGACAAAAATACTGAGCAGATAGCCCAATACTGACCCCAGAACGCCAGCTACCGCCACGACGAATAGCTGCTCCAAAATCAAACTCCACACGACGCGCCCTGACGACATCCCCAAAGCCCGCAGCACACCAAATTCGCTACGACGCGCTTGTGAGGTCAATGAAGCATAGGTCAGCAACCCTACGATGCTCAAGGCCAGCCCGATAATAAAGGCGAGGAACATCAACCCCAAAAGCCCAAGTGCCAGCGGGTCGGTTTCCAAGCGGTCAAATTCACGGGCATAGGTCACTTCGCGTACATTGACCACCCCGGTATCATCGCCGCCTTGTAAATCTGTCAACACCACATTGACGTCATCTACCGAGGTCACTTCCTCATTGAGATTTAGCCAGACTTCGTTGGGATAAAACTGGGCGGAGGGGCGCTGATTAAGCCAATACATCATTTCGCGTACATCTACAACGACGAAGGGGCGTTCATTATAGAGGGACGGGAAATATTCGGTTGTCCGCTGGGGCACAAATTGAACGGCGGTGCGGGCCACATTTGGCAAGGTCACAATTTGGGCATCTTCGCCACCCACTTGGAGGTCGTTTTCCTCCGCCATAGACTCACTAACAATAGCCTGCATAGGTTGAGGGTCAGGATAGTTGAGATTGATGCCAGCCCGTGTTCGCAATGCCACTTGGTCAAAAGTCACATAAATTATGTCGGTGTGGAGCGTATCCAAATCGCTGCCGAGGGTGACATCGCCGTCCGAACCCGCACCGGAATCGTAGACATAATCCCAATTCCCGCGATTAAAAATTGGGTGAGGGGTCACGTTTTGTTGATCGTCAATGAGTGTCATCTGGGCCAATGACAGCCGGACGTTCGCTTCACCAAAGCTACTGTTGCTGCGATGATCCCAAAAGACGGATACAAGACGCACTTTGCCGACGGGGGTATAGTTCAGGCGCGAGAAATCAGCCTCATAATAGACCCAACCACTGGTGACATGTGCGGCGCTTTCCATACCCGGCTCATCCAAGCCCTGCCGCAGATATTCCACCCGTACTTCTTGCAGCGGCACAATCATCCATGTTCCGGCTTCGTCTTGCAGCCGTACCCGCAAAATCACTTGGCGGCGTAAGCGTTGAAGATTGGGCTGGAAAATATCTTGGTCGCTAAAGGCAAACCCCGTCAGGCTGATGCGTGCCCACATGCCGATTTTAGCGGGATTAAACGGCAGTTCTTCACCAACCGTCGGCATGGTCACTTCGTCATTGGGGTTAAAGGGGATCAAGATGTTGCCGAGGTCGGAACGCCATTTTTCGAGGGTGACATCGCCAAAATTGCGCGAATCAACCGCCAAGACATTGCCCGTTAGGAGTTGATTAAAACTGGTGGCAACATTGACCCCGTTGACGCGATAGCCAATACTGCTGGCTTCCACGCTGGCGTTATCATTATAAAACTCTGGCTGACGAGCACGGTCAACATTGAGACGGGTATCTCGCTCATACAGCCGCACATCCGCCCCGACCAGATAGTTCGCTTGGTCGCCCTGACTGCGCCGCACAGTGGCTTGGAACGAGGTGGCAAACCAACCGATTCCAATTGCTAAAGCCAGTAAAAAGGTGATACGTCCATAATGCAGGGGTTCACGGGCCAACTGCCAACTTGCCAGTGTATTGAGCAGACCCCGCCGCCGCGCACTAATCGCTGAGGTGAAATGGGCTACCCCCGGAAAAACACGCAATGCCAAGCTGCCAAATCCGAAAAATGCAAGGGCCGGGGCCAAGACCATCAATGGGTCTACCTGCTTTTCCCCTGTATTGGTTTCGATCAATGGGGAGTCGCGTTGAATCAGCAGAATCAAGCCACCGAGTGCAAGCGCCGCCACGATGACATCCACATAATATTTTTGCCACCACTGCTTGGCTGAACTTCGCAGTGCTGCACCCCCCGCTGAAATCAAGGGCATCCGCAGCACCGGAATGAGTGTCAGCGTCAATGCTACCAATGTAACCCCAGCGGCCATCGCGCTAAATAAAAATACATTGGTGGTCAGCGGCAGGGGGAACTCATCAGTATTGGCGACGGTTGGCCCCAACACAATCAAGACCTGTTGGGCGATGAAGGGGGCGACGATGGCCCCAAAAATACAGATAAGCAGGGCTTCGATGCCGCGTAGGGCCAGAATATGACCGTCCCATGCCCCACGACTTTGGAACATCGAGATTTCGCGCCGTTCGCCGCGCCGCACCAATGCTGCCGTCACTACCAAGAAGAAGATTACCAGCGCCCCTACCTCAAGCAGCAGCAACGCAAACGGCACATTATTCAGTTCTTGTTTCTCGTCATAATCCAACAAGATACCCCGGTCAACATCGGCACGAGTATCGCTGAAGTCAATCAGGCGGGTGTAGTAGTTATATTTCAAATCCCGATCTGTGTTCAGCTTGAGTGTTTGATATAGCTCGTTATCGAGGGTATGCAGGGCGGTGCGGGCCTGAGAAATGCGGGAGTATGGTAGACGGTCATGGTCGAACACGATGCGCCAGCCGAATGTCGTATCGGTTTCTGGCACATAATCCAGCATGACTGTTTCGACGGTGGCCTTGTCCGTCAAGAAATAGAACTGACTGTTCCATACCCCTTCGGAAGTCAATCCGAGCGGATTTGGTTCCATCCAATAGGAGGAACTTTCATCACGTGGGGCGACCACTGCTGCGATATGGACAACTAAGGGTCGGCTGGTGGCATAAGCACCAGAACGCTGATTACCCCGTTCATCCAACCGTTGGTCAAGGGTAATGAGGCTGCCCGCTTCCAGATTTAACTCGTTTGCTACATTCAAGCTGACGGCCACATTAAAATCCGCGCCCTCTGGAACGGCGGCGCGGGAGGGCGCTTCCCCATCCACGATACGTACCTGATTTTCCCACTTGTCGAGATAAATCAGACTGGTACGGGTCCCCACAAGGGCCTCATCATTTACAATGACCCCCATGCGCGTAGATTCTACATATCCAGCAATTTGACCGACCCAGCCCTCAACTGACCCACTGTTGGCATGGGCGTTGATGGTATCACGGACATAGGTATCTAATACCGCTGCACGGTCAACAATACTGCCACCTTCAGCACTGGCAAAGTCGGTTGGTTTAAGTGAGATGCGAAGCTGACTATTGCTGTCGCGGGCGGGCTCTTGCTCCAACCGCTGTACCATGCCCACTTGGGCGACGGCAGTCGTGTAGAGCGGCACTAATGCGCCGATGCCCGATCCCAAAATCACCCCCACGATAATCGTCAGCAGCGAACGCCATTTGGCAATCAGGCGTGCCACTGCTAAACGCGGTGCCCAACTGATAAAGTTGGTCGTGGTGGAGACGGCGGGTCGGATATAGCGTGCGCCGATAGACTGAACGAATAATTGAAAAAGCGGCAAGATCAATGGCATAGGTTCTTGTCCAAAGGTTTTTCTAAAACACTCCTCAACTGAATCCAGAGGGGTGACCAAACGCTAACCGTAAAAGTTTGAACTCCCGATGAGGAAAAACACCTTATCATTTTAACGGCACAAACAGGTAGGTGAAAGGTTATTCTTGTTGAGGAACATGGCAACTCCATTTTTCGGGACTCATGATCGGGTGTGCATCGTCACACAATCTACCCTGAAGGTTTTTATTCAGTTCAAAACTGCTTAAAATTCTTTCAATGTCAATTGAGATTTTGAATTTTCACCTATATACACCGGAGAGCAGAAAAAAGATGCACGAAGTGGCAAAAGGCTTGGCAGGCGTGATTGTGACCGAAACCACCGCCAGCATGGTAGATGGTTCAGCCGGACACCTGACCTATCGCGGGTATGCCATTGAAGATTTGACCGCACATGCCAGTTATGAAGAAGCAGCCTATTTATTGCTGCATCAATGCCTGCCCAATCGTCAAGCATTGACCGAATTTCAAGAGGGCATCGCTGCTGAAATGACGTTGGAACCGTATTTTGTCGAGGCGATGCAGCATTTCCCCAAAAATTCTCATCCGTTAACCATTCTTCGCACACTGATTTCTATGACTGGGGTTTACGATGTCACTGCGGATGACAATTCATTGGAGGCTGAGTTACGCAAAGCCTACCGTCTCATTGCCTGTACCCCAATTTTTACAGCGGCATGGTCACGCATTCGACAGGGATTAGGGCCTATCCCACCGGATAAAAATCTGAGTCTCGCCGCCAATTTTTTGTACATGCACATCGGCACAGCCCCAACCCCGGCGGAAGCGACGGCCCTGAATGTCTATCTTATCCTAATGGCGGATCACAGCCTCAACCCTAGTACCTTTACCAGTCGGGTGGTCGCCAGCACCGACAGCGATATATACAGCGCCATTACAGCGGCCCTCGGTGCGCTGAAAGGGCCAAAACACGGCGGCGCGAATGAGGCCACAATGGAAATGTTTATGGAAATCGGCAGCCCTGAAAATGTATCGTCATTTTTTACCGAGCAAGTCAAAGGCAAGGGGCGCAAAATTATGGGTTTTGGACATCGGGTCTATCGTACCACCGACCCACGTAGTGTCATTTTACGTCAGCACACCGAAGCTCTTGCCAAAAGTTTGGGAAACACGCATTGGTTTGACATTGCAGCAGGTCTGGAAAATCTGGCGCTGGCTGACCCCTATTTCATCGAACGGCGTATCTATGCCAATGTGGACTACTATAGTTCAGTATTGCTGTATATGTTAGGGATCGAGCCGGATTTAATGCCGCTGGTGTTTGCGATGGGACGTATGGCAGGCTGGGTCACGCATATTTTGGAGCAGCGGCTCGAAAATCGGCTAATTCACCCTGAAGCACTTTATATCGGGGAGGCTGACCGCGCTTGGGTAAAATTAGAAGATCGATAGGTGATGAGAACCTCTGTGGAAATAGCCAATACACCCAGATGGTTATTTTTATCACCCAAAATTTGAGTCATTCGGCCTTATATCAAGTATTAGCGATAATGTACACTCAAGGGGTTGACTTGTTCTCAATTGATAAAAATCCAAAGGATGGAATCAATGGCTACTGGTAAAGTACGTGTGGCGGTCAACGGCTATGGTGTCATCGGCAAACGCATCGCAGATGCCGTTGTCATACAAGAGGATATGGAACTCGTTGGTGTAATTGATGTCGTGAGTGATTGGCGCATCAAGGTGGCGGCTGAAAAACGCTATCCTGTGTTTGCGGCCACCACTGAGGCCCAAACTGCAATGCGGGCGGCAGGCATCAACGTCGCGGGTACATTAGAAGAGGTATTGGGACATGTAGATGTTGTCGCCGATGCCACCCCCAAGAAAATTGCAGCAGCAAATCTAGAAAAATATCGTGCGGCAGGTGTTAAATCCATCTTTCAAGGTGGTGAGAAACATAGCCTAACCGGGCACTCATTTGTCGCCCAAGCCAACTATGAGACAGCACTGGGTCGAGAGACAACCCGTGTGGTGTCCTGCAATACCACCAGCATTGTCCGCACCTTAGGCGCACTCAAAAGTGCCGGATTATTGAAAAAAGCGCGGGGTGTGTTGGTACGCCGCGCCACCGACCCATGGGAGTCTGACCATTCAGGTGTGATGAACACGGTTGTCCCAGAATCGCATATCCCCTCCCATCAAGGTCCGGATGCTCAAACGGTGCTACCGGATTTGGATGTAGTCACAATTGCGCTGGTGGCGTCCCACACCACGAGCCATCTCCATGCGTGGACGGTTGAATTGACCCGTTCTGCTACCCGACAGGAGATATTGGATGCCTTTAGCGCCGCGCCGCGTATTGCCTTTTTGCGGATGTCCGAAGGTATGGTAGCTTTGAACACGACATTGGAACTTATGGCGGATTTGGGGCGTCCACGTGGTGATATGTGGGAGGTTGGCTTGTGGGAAGACAATCTCGCCGTCGCAGGAAATGAATTATTCTACAACTATCAAGTCTACAATCAGGCTATTGTTGTGCCGGAAACGATAGACGCAATCCGCGCCTTGACGGGTATCGAGAAGGACGGCATGAAATCCATCGCCAAGACGGATGCAGCACTAGGGTTGGTGCGTGAATTTGTCTGTTAGGCTGTGACATTCCTATCACCAAGATTTATCCAATAAATGGAGATAGACGGAAGGGGCGGTTGAAGAAAAATCGCCCCTTAAACATATCCGCCTATTTCTTGAATAGGTTCTTTAGGGCCGGTTCGACGGTGGGGTAAACAAATTCAAAGTTGTGTTCCTGTAAGCGTTTCGGGACAGCCCGCTGACCATCAATCACCATAATTGCCATTTCGCCAAACATCATTTGTAGGGTCAATTTGGGGACAGGGATCACGGCGGGTTTTTGCATGACCTTGCCAACTTCGTGCGTGAAATCGCCATTGGTCAGCGGGTTGGGGGCCATGACATTAAATACCCCTTTTGCATTTTCATTTTCAATCAAAAAGCGGATGGCTTTGATTTCATCGTCAATATGAATCCAAGGAAACCAATGCTTGCCGTCGCCAATTGGCCCACCGACCATTAATTTAAACGGCAGCAGCATTCGTGGTAACGCACCGCCATCCATACTCAACACGACCCCACTGCGAATGATGGCTCGCCGTACCCCCATGCCCTCGACGGCTTGGGTGGAGTCTTCCCATTGTTTACAGACATCCGCCAAGAAGTCCTCACCTGCCGGACTATCTTCGGTCAATACCTGATCGCCGGGAGTGCCATAATAACCAACTGCCGAGGATTGAATGACGACACGTGGTTTCTCGGACGCTTTTTCGATGGCATCTACGACAGCGGCCCCAGCATTAACACGGCTTTCCAAAATCAATTTTTTCCGATCTTCTGACCAGCGTTTATCCCCGATGCCTGCCCCCGCAAGGTTGACAATCGCGGTGTCACTGGTAATGAGGCTGCTCCATCCATCCCCAGATCGTGCCGTCCAATTTTCAATCCGTACTCCGGGTTCAATCTTGGCACTGCCGGGGTTTCGACTCAGAACAATGACTTCATGCCCGTCGGCTAAAAGACTTTTGGCTAGGGCGCTTCCAATTAGGCCAGTGCCGCCTGTAATAATCACACGCATGGGAACTCTCCTTTTGATTCGTTATAATGCCTCTAGTTTAAACGTCTATTGTTTAACACATGCTTAAACGCTGATGAGCAAACGTTGGTAATGCGTCATGCTTGCGTAGAGCCGAATTCTGAGTTATACCCCATACTTTCAGCAGGGCGTTTCTATATTAACTCGGAATAGATAGGTTGAGGTCTTATTTATGTCAACCCCGCCATGTTTCTATATAAAAGAAGAGAACCGCATTGTGGGTCAGTTAGACTTGGCCCATTTTCCATTCACCATCGGACGGGCCAGAGAATGCGATTTTGTGATTGATACCACTGAGATTTCACGGGTGCATCTCAAACTGGAATTTTCGCACGATCAGGTCGTGGCGATTGACCCCGGCAGCACCAATGGCTCATTTTTGAATGATGTACGCCTCCTGCCCAATCGTGAATATCGCCTCAAAGCCAATGACGTGCTGAATTTGGGCAATGCGTGTATCCTCGTATTTGACGACCCCGCGACAACCGCCCAAGTAGACCCCCGCCATGCTCGAATTGAGGGGTTGCGTTTGGATGAGACCACCGCGCAGGTGTTTGTGATGAACCAGCGCCTTGACCCGCCTCTAAGCCCTAGCCAAATTTTATTGCTGCAATTGTTGATGCGGAATGAAGGGGCGGTGGTTACCCGCGAGGACATCCGCGATTTTGTGTGGCATGGCAAAGAAATTACCGACCAAGCCCTTGATGCGCTGGTCAGCCGACTGCGAAAACGCCTAGAGGAAGTGGACCCCGAACATGAATATATTACGACGCGGCGTGGGTTTGGGCTAATCTTCCGTAATCGGCATATTGACTGGGCAAACTCGATCTAAGGCCGTTCGACTGTAAGGCAGTAGTGGGTTTGGCGGCGCTTATCCGTCAAGTTATCCCCGTTTAGGTGGGCTATCCTAACAGACATACTGTGGTGGTTAAAATGCCCCCCTAACCATCCGGTTGCTCCCTAATCGCTGAACCCCCAAAGACGGGGGTTTAGTGTTTATTTTAACCCTCACCTAAATTGATTCCCTGCCACTGCTGAACAGGCCATTTGTCCAAAACAGGCCGTAAACCCGCCCAGTCGCCAACCCCTTTTAGAGGAATAAGATGTTCAAAGGGAGCAAGCCGAAGATCAATTTCTTTAGGATGTCTACCTTTTAAACCAATATGAATTCCTTTGCCTTTGAAGTGATACCTCCACTCCACTATGCTTGTTTCTCGTTGTTCACTCGCAAATTGATAAACAATTGGCCGTAAATCAGGTGGCACTGAAACAAGTTCGGGCAACCCTCCGGTCATCCCCCATAATCCATAGGGGCTTCTTCCAGAAGGATATGCATCTATTGTTGGCTTTCCATCAGGAGAATGCTTAGGAACATGTTGTTGATAAGAAAAAAATCCGGCGTTAGCATCCCATGTATTGCCCCAAGGATATAACCTTCCATCCGTACCACGGGCGGCTTTTTCCCACTCATAAACTGTCGGTAAACGTGCCCCCAACTGCTCACAAAACTGTAAGGCTGTGTCAATTTGAATTTCTGCCGCGCAACGTGTATAAACACTCTTGTTGAGGTCCTGTAAATATTCGGTCTCTTCCTCATCTATAGCGCCAAGTAATTCGTTCGCAGGCATTCCTTTGAGAAATGAGTAATATTGTTTCCTCGTGATAGGATAAAGAGCTATGTAAAATCGTTTGAGGTGAACAATTTTTTGGGTTGGAGTTGTCTTGAAATCCCAACCGTAAATTTCATTAGGGTAACTAAGACCAAAAACGGCCTTCTCTTCTTTGGAAAGTTCTTGATAATGACGCAATTTCTGAATAGCGCTATTTATAATAATTTGTTCAGAAAGCGGACGAGATTCATAGTTGATGAGATACAGTAATTGATGACGCAGGCTATCGCGCTGGTCTTCTGAAAGACCAAATATAAACTCCCCCTCGGGAATTTCAACCCAATGATCCGGGTGCAGAATCGTTTTCATGGGGCGCTCCGTATTGCTTGCACAATAAAATTGGCTTGAACAAATCCACAATTTCTGCAAAACTCGTAGTCACTATCTATTGTATTACAGAGGCTAGGACTTCTCAGCAGCATGTCCGTACTCACCGCAATTCATGTCAGCAAAGCATTTGGCCCCGATGAACTTTTTGGCGGCATCTCAGTTTCGATTCCCAACCATGCCAAAATTGCACTGGTCGGGCCAAATGGCGCAGGCAAAACCACCCTTCTCAATATTCTGATCGGCAACGACGAACCCACCACCGGCAAGGTCGAAACCAAGCGCGGTCTAAGAATCGGCTTTCTGCCACAGCGCCCCAAATTGACGGGGAATCGTACCATCTGGGAAGAAATGCTGACCGCGTTTGAACCGCTCTTGGCCCAACAAGCCAAATTGACCGAATTGGAACATGCCCTTGCCGAGAGTGCCAACAATGGCGACCACGATGAATTATTGCGGCGGTATGGTGTGGCCCAAGAAGCCTTTCAAGAGGCAGGCGGCTATACCTACGAGACCGAAATCAAGCGCGTCTTGATGGGGCTGGGATTTAAACCCGATGAATTTTCGCGCCCCCTAACGCTACTTTCCGGCGGACAAGTCACCCGCGCATTATTGGCCCGCTTGCTGCTCGAAAATCCTGAACTGCTGGTGCTGGACGAACCGACCAACCATCTCGACATCAATGCCGTCGAATGGCTAGAGGGGTATCTGAAAACTTGGCAAGGCGCGTTATTGCTCGTCAGCCATGACCGCTATTTTATGGATAAGGTGGTCAACGTCATTTGGGAACTCGAATTTGGTGAACTGGACACCTATCATGGCAATTACAGCCATTATGTCCAGCAGCGCCAAGAACGCCATGAGCGCATGTTAAAAGAATATGAGGCCCAACAGGAATTTATCAAAAAAGAGCAGGACTACATCGCCCGAAACATCGCGGGGCAAAATACCAACCAAGCCAAAGGTCGCCGTCGTCGCTTGGAACGCCTGATTAAAGAAGGCGATTGGGTCAAAAAGCGCCCCCAGACCAAACAAAAGCTGCATATGCGTTTGGAGGCTTCCCGTACCGGTAATGAAGTCTTTAAGACAAAAGGCATGGCTGTCGGCTATCCCGATGCTGACCAACCTCTGTTTGATGTCTCCGAAATTTTGCTGATGCGCGGCGAGGTCGCGGCGATTATTGGGCCAAATGGGTCAGGCAAGTCCACTTTTTTGAAAACGATTTTGGGCGATCTTCAACCCCTGCAAGGTCAATATCAATGGGGGGCGCGGGTCGAAATCGGTTATTTCGCACAGGCCCACGAGGGTCTAAATGCCGAAAACACTCTGCTCGAAGAAATCCTGCAAACCAAAGATATGCCCATCAGCCAAGCCCGTAATTATCTGGCAGCCTATTTGTTCACTGGCGATGACGTGTATCGCCAAATCAGCACCTTGTCGGGTGGGGAGCGTGGACGCTTGGCACTGGCAAAATTATCGCTGGCGGGGGCGAATGTGCTATTGCTCGACGAGCCGACCAACCATCTCGACATAGCCTCACAAGAGATTCTGCAAAATGTCTTGGTAGATTTTGAAGGCACGATTTTGTTGGTCAGCCATGATCGTTATCTGATTGACGCTCTTGCCACACAGATTTGGGCGGTGCGCCAAGACGGGATGACCATTTTTCAAGGGGCCTATCATGATTATGTGACCTTGCGTGAACAAGAGGCCGCAAAATTGGCCGAGGCTGTCAATCCGTCCACTAAAAATAATGGCCGCCAAGCCAAACCCGTCGCCGAAAAACACCCCAGTGGCCTTTCTCAATTTCAACGTACCAAACGCCTTGCCGAACTTGAGGCCCAGATTCATAAATTAGAGGTCGAATTGCAGACCATTTTGGATAATCTCGAAATCGCCAGCGCCGCCGGAAAGGTGCAGGATGTATCGCGTTTGGGCCAGCAATATACCGAGACGGAAGCCGCTCTTGATGCGACCATGCAGGAATGGGACAGGCTTGCGTAGATAAATTATTGCATCCCTGCCTCGCCGAAACTATAATGAATAACCATCCATATGGGTGGACGCTAAATATTCTTACAAGGAGAGAATTCTACTTATGCGAAGTAAAAATTTGCTATTCGTTTTTGTTTTAATTGCCACGCTTGCCTTGCCACTCGGCGCGATGGCGCAAGATGATGGGGAACGTCCCCTCATTGGTGCATGGGATACCTGTGCTGATCCGATGAGCCTCTCCGGTGAAGTGAAAATTGGGGTGGCCTTTGCCCAGAGCGAAGCCGCCGCGATTTATGGTGTGCCCCAACAACAAGCCGTTGAACTAGCAATTGCTGAGATTAATGAAAGCGGCTATCTGGGTGAGGCGACCCTCGTAGCCGTCACCGAAGATGCAGGCAGCACCCCTGAAACCGCGATTTCGGCTTTCACCAACTTGGTGGCCGAAGATATTTCAGCCATTATCGGGCCGACCCTCTCTAATCAAGCGATGGCGGCTGACCCGGTTGCCTTTGGGACTGAGCGCCAAGAATCCGGTGATCCTCTCATTCCGGTGGTCGGGGTAAGCAACACCCGCACGGGTATGGAAACTGATTTTGCCGCCAGCTATGGTGACGGTGGGGCCTATTTCCGCCGCGTCAGCCTACCAGAGTCAAAAGTGATCCCCGGCACGGTTGCACAGGTCGCAGATATTCTCGGCATTGAAACCGTCGGGATCATGTACAGCGATAACGACCAATTTACCGCCAGCGCCTATGAAGTATTCGTTGAGGCGTTGGAAGAAAATGGCGTTGAAATCGTGGCGACTGAAACCTTTGCGACCGGTGACGTGGATTTCACCGCGCAGTTGACCAATATCATCGCCGCCGAACCGGATGCGATTATCGTTTCCGCGCTGGCCGCTGAAATTGTGCCACTGCTCGAACAGGCCCGCAGCCAACTGGGTTACACTGGCCCCATCATTGGGGGTAATGGGTTCAATACCCCCGGTATTGCCTCCGAAGATCGCGGCGCTGGCACGGATGCCAATGGCGTAGTTGTCGGTGGTGCGTGGAATGTGGCCCGCCAGAACGAAATTAGCACGGCCTTTACAGCCAAATATGAAGAAGAATATGGTACACCCGCTGACCAATTCGCGGTACAGGCCTATACGGGCACATGGGTTGTTGCGACAGCCATTCGCTGCGCCGACTCCGCTGACCCGGCTGCTGTGTTAGAAGCGCTCGCCGCCACTGCCGATTTTGAGACCCCACTCGGAACATTCTCCTTTGATGAAGAGGGCCTGCCAGAACATGAACCTGTCGCCCAAATCATCAAAGATGGACAATATCTGCTGTTGACCGAAGAATCGGCGGCAGAAGTATTCGGTGAATAATGGTTGTGGGATGTAACTAGAGGCATCCCTTCAACCGAGTTTAGGTAGGAATCCAAAAGAAGGCAGGTTGTAAGGGGCCTGCCTCTTTTTTATGAATTGATAGACCGACTGTCAAAAAATCTTATGCAAGCATCAAATCCCGTTTTGAAACTTAAATCTGTTGCGATTACCGCGCTGGTGATGCTCGGTATTGCACTTCTGGCCTATGAACTGCCGGATATTCTCGACAAAAAAGTTCTAAGTCCAGAGCAGCACCTCACCACCGTTATCTGGGTTGGCAGTGTTTATAGCCTGTTTGCGTTGGGCTATGCCTTAGTTTTTAGTATCTTGGGTGTGTTGAATCTCTCCCACAGCGCGGTGTTTATGTGGGGTGGCTATATTGGGGTCATGTCGGTCATTCGCTACGATGTACCCATTTATTACACCCTGCCATTGGCGATGTTGGGTGGAGGGATTATCGGGGTTTTAGTAGATTTAATCGCGTTTGCCCCTCTCCGTCGGCGCAATGCCCCGCGCATTTCACAATTGATTAGCAGTCTCGGTGCATCGGCGGTGTTGGTCAATCTGGCCCAACTCGAATTTGGCACATCCCCGGAGCGTTTTCCACGTACCACGCTCAAAGAACTGCCTTATGATGCTACTGTCGCCCGACCCTATACGATTGATTGGTTGGGGGCGCAGTTTCGTATTACCCCGCTGCAAGTCTCGATTGTGGTCATTGCGTTTGCCCTGATGTTTCTGCTGCAATATCTAGTAGCGCGTACCAAAACAGGTAAGGCCATGCGTGTTGTTGCCTTTAACCAGAAAGTGGCGGGCCTTTTGAGCATCAGCGTCGGCGGCATTTTCCGGCTGACCTTTTTCCTTGCAGGGGCATTGGCAGGCGCGGCGGGTGTTCTGTATGCACTGGCCTATCCCTCACTGACCCCCTTCACCGGAGATGAAATGGCGCTCAAGGGATTGACCGTAATTGTCTTAGGCGGGTTGGGGAGCATACGTGGTGCAGTCTTGGGTGGCTTGTTGGTTGCCGCCTTTGAAGTCTACGCCACCGCGATTGGCTATAGCTGGCTCAAAGATGCCCTGCCGTTTGTCGCTTTATTTCTGATTTTGTTGTTTCGGCCTCAAGGTCTCTTGGGCGAAGCAACGGTCAAACGTGCTTAGGGGGGAATATGGGATTTGTTTCAGATACCCTCGCTTCGATTGGCCTCAACGAATTTGTCATTACCTTGATGTTTGTGAATGCGATTCTTGCCATGAGCATCTATCTAACGCTCTACGGCGGGATGTTTTCCCTAGCAAATGCGGGATTCATGGCAATCGGCTCGTATGTCTCGGTCATCTTGACACAGAATCATGACTGGCCTTTTCTCCCAGCGATTTTGGCGGGTATGGTCGCCGCTGGATTAATTGCCATCCCTATCGGCCTGCCTGTGTTGCGATTGCGTGATATTTATTTGGCAATTGCCACTATCGGCTTTGTTGAGATCACCCGCATTATGATTCTCAATCTGGACAAGATCATTGCCGAAGCCTATACCCGCCTGCATATGGAATCCGAACCGCCCAAAATTACCAATGGGCCGCTGGGCATCACGGGGATTCCAGTTGAAACCAAGCTGGAATATTTAGTCGTGACAGTTATTATTCTCAGCTATTTTATGATCCGGATGCACCGTTCACGTTTTGGACGAGCGTTGGCGGCCATCCGTCAAGATGAGAATGTGGCCGCCAGTCAGGGCATCAACGTGGTCTATTATAAAAATGCCGCGTTCATTCTTGGGGCGATGATGGCTGGTTTGGGGGGTGGTTTTAGCGGACACCTCTCACGGATTATCCAACCGGGCAGTTATGGCTTTGGAACAGCGGTAGATATTCTGGCCTATTCGGTTTTGGGCGGGATTTCAAGTTGGTATGGCCCAATTCTCGGCGGATTGGCGCTCACCGCCCTGCCGGAAGTGCTGCGCCCCCTCAAAGAATATACGGGGTTGATTAACGGCGTAGTGTTGCTCATTTTTATTGCCTATCTCCCCGGTGGCTTGGGTGACCCGGCCCTGTGGCGCAGTGTCCGCAAGACGGCTGGTCGTATTTTTAATTTCATCAACAAAGGCAAGCCCGCCGATGCTGGTGCTTAAACACGTCTTCCGACAATTTGGCGGCTTGATGGCCCTACAAAATGTCGCCATGCACATCCCAACGGGTCAAATTGTCGGCCTAATTGGGCCAAACGGCGCAGGTAAGACCACGTTGATTAATTGCATGACGGGCCTCGATCATCCTACCGCTGGCGAAATCAAGTTTGGTGGTACACCCATCCAAAAAAAACCTGCCCACCGCATCACCGCGCTTGGTATGGCCCGCACCTATCAGAATATCCGCTTGTTTGGTGAGATGACCGTGCTCGAAAATCTGGTGGTCGCGCAGCACGGTTTGGGGAAGGCTAACTTGATAGATTCACTCGTTCAGACACCCCGTCATCGTCGTGAAAATGAACGCCTGCGCGAAAATAGCCTACAGCTTTTGCGACGTTTTCATCTCGAACAAAATGCCGATGTATTGGCCGGAAATTTACCCTATGGCGATCAGCGGCGTTTGGAAATGGCTCGCGCTTTGGCTACGAATCCGAAGTTAGTCCTGCTGGATGAACCCACCGCAGGCATGAACCCCGTCGAAACCGCCGAACTGGGGGAACAGATTTTACGCATGAAAGCCGAGGGCAAAACCCTAATGGTGGTTGAACATGATATGTCGCTCATTGCCCAAGTCTGTGATGAAATCTACGTGCTGAATTTCGGGCAAATCATCGCGCATGGCACGCATCAAGAGATTAAAAATAACCCGGTAGTGGTTGAAGCCTATCTGGGTCAGGAGGAGGGGGAATGACCACACCACTCCTAGAGGTCAAAGAATTGAATGTCAGTTATGGCGCAATTGTGGCCCTGCGCGGGATTTCGTTTAAGGTCGAGACTGGTCAGGTAGTTACCTTGATTGGAGCGAACGGGGCGGGCAAAAGCACGACTCTTAACGCGCTGAGTGGGATTGTTAAACGTCGTTCCGGGCAAATTTGGTTTGATGGGCAAGACATTAGCGGGATGCGCTCTGACCGTGTGAGCCGTTTGGGACTTGTCCAAGTACCGGAGGGTCGCCAAATCATTGCCCCGATGACCGTGCTCGAGAATTTGCAAATGGGGGCCTATAAACGGCGTGACCGCGAGGTTCAACACGACATCGAAAATATCTTTGCCCGTTTCCCCCGTCTAAAAGAACGTCGCCGCCAAAAGGCTGGGTCGCTGAGTGGGGGCGAACAGCAAATGTTAGCCGTCGGGCGTGCTTTGATGATGCGTCCGCGTTTATTGATGCTGGATGAGCCGAGCATGGGACTTGCGCCACTGTTGGTGAATGAGGTATTTCGTATTATCCAAGATATTAAGGCACATGGCACGACGATTTTGCTGGTGGAGCAAAATGCGCGTAAAGCCTTAAAGGTGGCGGATTATGCCTATGTTTTGGAGCGGGGCACGATTTCACATCAGGGGCCAGCCACCGAACTCCAAAATGACCCTCAGATTATTTCGGCGTACTTAGGCTAACGTTTCTAATAGAAATTTTATCTGGACAGTTGAGCTATTTTGGGCTATAGTTTAGTTGTGTATGAGATATGGCGACGTGGCCAAGTGGACAAGGCAAGGCTCTGCAAAAGCCTGATCATCGGTTCGATTCCGATCGTCGCCTCAGCTGCAAGACAAGCCTACTTATCGTGTTTGTCCGATAGTGGGCTTGTTTTGTATTGGAGTTATAACCAGAGATGATAGGCAACCAAATCGGTTTGCTTCGTTTTGGCGTGTCGTATTACCGCTTTTGCCTATTACGATTTCCCCGTCATCTCCTCAGATTTTGGGTTCGTTTTCTGTTTGGCTTCAATACCATTTTCAAAATGGTTTGCTGGTGACTATCGTACACATAACTGTAAAAAAGGAAATTGCGCTTTATGGCAAATATTCAAAAACTGCGGGTCATCCCATTGGGTGGACTCGGCGAAGTCGGCAAAAACATGACGGCCTTCGAATATAATAACGAGGTCATTATTGTAGATGCCGGACTCATGTTCCCCGAAAACGACATGCTCGGCATTGACTATATCATCCCCGATTTCAACTATCTCATTCAGAATCGTGACCGCCTCAAAATTCACGCCTTACTGCTGACACATGGGCATGAAGATCATATCGGCGCGATCACTCACATTTTGCAAAAGATTCCTGTGCCCGTCTATGGCACACCACTAACGTGTGGTTTGGCGGGCATCAAGCTGAAAAACGGCGGGATGAAAGATCACCCCATGCACGTTTTTAAGGCGGGTGAAACACTGCAATTTGGCGTGTTTAAGGTCGAGTCATTCCATGTCAGCCACAGTATTCCCGATTGTGTTGGCTTCGGCATCGAAACCCCGGTGGGTATGGTCGTGCATTCCGGCGACTACAAATTTGACCAGACGCCTGTGGACGGCTGGCCTACTGATTTTGCAAAAATGGCGCTGCTTTCCGAAAAAGGTGTTTTGGCCCTTTTTGCTGATAGCACCAATGCCGAACGCCCCGGTTGGACATCCTCCGAAAGCGTGATTGACGCCGCGTTTGACAGCGTTTTCCGTGAGGCGCGTGGACGTATCATTGTAGCAACCTTTGCATCTTTGATTTCGCGTGTCCAGCAGGTAGCAACAGTAGCCGAGTTCTATGGACGTAAAATCGCCATCGCGGGCCATTCCATGACCGAGAATGTCAAAATCGCCCGTCGCTTGGGGTATCTGCAAATTGCGGATGACCAGTTGATATCCATCGAAGAAAGTATGAAGCTGCCCCCCGAAGAAGTGGTAATCATGGCGACAGGCGCACAAGGTGAACCTACCGCCGTATTGAGTAGGTTGGCTTTTGGCAATCATCGCCAACTCGAAATAGTGCCGGGAGATACCGTTGTGATGTCGGCCCATCCCATCCCCGGCAATGAAGAAGTCGTATCACGTACCATGAATAAACTGCTGCAAAAAGGGGCGCATGTCATTTATGACCCCAAAGCACAGGTACATGTGTCCGGTCACGCCAGTCAAGAAGAAATGAAGCTGTTGATTAATTTGCTGCGTCCACGTTTCTTTGTGCCCATTCACGGCGAACTGCGTCAATTGCACGCCCACGCCGATATTGCCTACAGCCTCGGCATTCCAGCGGACAATATCGCTGTCGTGGAAAATGGCACAATTTTGGAGTTTACCAAGACCGAAATGAGCATTGGGGATCGCTACCCCGGCGGCTACATTTTTGTAGATGGGGCAGGTGTTGGGGATATTGGTCCGGCTGTAATGCGTGACCGCGAGGCGCTGGGGCAAGATGGTTTTGTGATGGTTACTGCACTCGTCAACAACCGCACGGGCGAGGTCATCAATGGCCCGGATATTACGTCACGCGGTTTTGTGTTCATGCAAGATTCCGACGAACTCTTTAATGGCGTGCGTGGGTTGGTACGCCAACTGACCCGCGAATATAAGAATGGCAACCGCGAACAGATTATTCAAGAAGCGGTGAAAAAACATCTGTATACCGAAACCAAACGCCGCCCGATGGTGTTTACTCAGATATACAACGTGTAACAACCGTATTCGTCCGTACCCGTCAAAAATAGGTCTTTGGGGGCGGTTCATTAAATAGCCGCCCTCATTTCATATTTACTCATTAAAAGGCTAAAAAATGCGCTATACCTTAATTGGCTATTTCACCAAAGATATTGCCCCAAATGTGCCCGAAGGCTATGTCTGGGGCGGCACAGTCACCTATAGTGGGCTTGTCGCTGCGGAATTGGGCGTGAATGTCACCGTGCTGACCATCGGCGAACCCCATCCCTCTCCGGCTGATCTTGACCCGCGTGTGAAATGGCATATCCATCCAACAGCCCAAACCACCACCTTTGATAATCAATATGACAAAGTGACCGGCAAGCGCCATCAATTGATGCCTGCCCGCGCGGGAGATATTCCAGTTGAGATGGTGCAAAAGTTGGACCCAATCCAAGACATTGTGCATCTTGCGCCATTGGGTAATGAAGTCAGCCCCGAAATCGCAGCCCAGTTCCAAAATGCGTGGGTGGTGGCGACGCCGCAGGGGTGGATGCGCCAAGTGGATGAAAATTATCATGTTCACAAGGTCGCATGGCATGATGCCGATAAGATGCTGCCCTATCTGAAAGCGATATGTCTGAGTGAAGAGGATATTCACGGCGATATTGATACCGTGCGCTCATGGGCAGCAGCAGGCCCAACCATCTTGTATACACGCGGGCCACAGGGGGCGATTTTGATGCACGGTGGACAGGAGATTTCCATCAAAGCGGCTCCAGCAGAAGTATCTGACCCGACGGGCGCAGGCGATGTGATTGCGGTGGCCTTTTTTATCCGCTATTACGAGACAGGCGACCCAATTGAAGCGGCGATTTTTGGCACGGTGGCGGCGTCTATTATTATTGAGCATCAAGGGGTAAGCCATCTGCCTAGTTATGCCGAAATCGAAGCCCGTCGTCAGCACTGGTCGCGTGAGGATGCGCTGGGTCTAAAATAAGTATTTCGTGTGCCGGGCAACATTCGGTGTTCAAATATGGTAATTCCCTAAACAGGAGGGTTATTTCATGCTGCATCCGGTAGATTGGTTTAGCCGACCCTTTGACTTCAACTTGCCTTTGTGGATGTACCCCAACATTATTGAGCGCCTACGTGGAACACCTGCCCGATTGGAAACCCGTGTGGCTGGACTTCCTAAAAATACTTTGACGCGCCGCTTGGGGGATCGCTGGTCTATCCAAGAAAATGTCGGACATCTGCTCGATTTAGAGGAATTGTGGCTGGGGCGAGTGGATGATTTTGAGCAAAAATTACCGAGATTGCGTGCGGCTGACCTTGATAATCGCAAAACGTATGAGGCCGATCATAACGCCCAAAACCTGCCAACGATTTTGGCTAATTTGCGGGCACAGCGCCTCCAATTGGTGCAGCGTATAGAGAACGCCGATGAGGAATTTGTCAAACGATCCGCGCTCCATCCCCGCCTTGATGCGTCCATGCGGTTAATTGACCACGCCTATTTTGTCGCCGAACATGACGACCACCATTTAGCGGAGATTACGGCCCTCATCAAAGTATTTATGCCCTAAAGAAAACAAAATCGGCATGATAGGGGTCTCCTCATGCCGATTAAAGCGTCATGTCGTATTTGGGCTATTGATACCGTAGAATGTCCGAGACGGTTTCGCGTGCAGCCGCGATGGACGGCCACGCACTGGCAATTGTCGCCAGTACAATGATGCCGAATAATCCTTGTAGGGCGACGAGGATGGGATATTCAAAGGTGAAAAAGTCCTCAAGCTCCAGTGCGGTGTTGATACCTATACCAAGCAGGTAGCTTAACGGAAGCCCGATCAGCCACGCGATAATCGCCACGAGGATGCCCTCGACGAGAAACTGCACCATAATCGTTGTTGACCCTGCACCCAGCGAACGCATCACCCCAATTTCTTTGCGGCGTTCCAAAACGGCCATTGAGAGGGTTGCCAACAGTCCGATGGCCCCAACCATTGCCATCACGACTGAGGTCAGATTGAACACCATCCCAAAAGTGGAAACGAACTGCGAAATATCTTCCTCGTTTTGGGGTTGGTTGGCGTAGACGGCCTGAATACCATTTGCCGCCGCTACCGCTTTGATTTCGTCAATAATATCCGCCACTTCGTCCGCATCAGGATTGCCTTTCAGGTCAATATTAAAGACGCCGGGGGTTGGATTGCCTTCTGCATTGGTATAACCAGCAATGCGGGCAAGTTCCGACCACTCGAAAAAGATAGTATCAAAGGGCCAGCGATCCACCCCAATGACCTCATATTCATAGGTCTGCCCACCAATCGAAATCTGTACTGTATCGCCTGCCTTTTTGCCGATATTCTCTGCGACTGAGCGATTGAGGATGACGCCTTTGCGGGTCGGGTCATCTTCCCAGCCTGTACCGCTGGTCAGACGGAAGTGGATCATGCCAGCCGTTGGGTCAACCCCGAACGCTTGTACTTGGTCGCCAGCACTAAAGCTGTTCTCTGGCGCGGTATAACCCTCCAGCCCAACGGATACCGAATACCCCGGCGTAATGCTGGCAATACTGTCCACGTTTTCCATCAAAATCTGCTGGACACGGGCTGGGTCTTCGGCTTTTTGGGTCGTCATCTGAATTTCGGTATCGAACGTGTCAAAGATGGTTTCAATCGCTTCATCCAACGAGGCGAAAAGCGCTGTCACCCCCATAAACGCTGCGGTGGCTAAGGTCAGTGTCAAAATGGTCAGCGCAAGACGGCCACGTTTCTGGACAATATTGCCGAGAGCTTGCCGAATATTAATCGGGAATGGCAGTGCCCCAATAAAGCGGGCGAGGCGTGTGCTCCCCCACTTGGAGGAGATACCCAGATCGGTCATGGCGTCTAGGATTGTCACCCTCGTGCCATTAAAGACGGGAATAAGCGAGGCAAGTACCGGAATCAGCAACCCAAGAATGACACCAATTATTACCCCCGTCACCGAAACTTTAAACCCTTGAATGTACGTGCCAGACAATGGAGCAATGGCCTTTGCCATCAATGATGCAGCAGGTATGGCGATCACAACGCCCAAAATCGTTCCCATGACCCCATACACGAATGCCTGCCCTGCATAAATGACAAAGTTGCCTGAACGGGACACGCCAAGTGATTTCATCACTCCAATTTGGCGCTTTTGTTCGACCACAATGGTATTGATGACATTCACCACCAAGAATGCCGACACGATCATCGCCAGTATCCCCAAAATATTGAGAATATTGGTGATCGTTGCTGTCCCCTCCACCAACACGTTTTCTTCAGGGTCATCAATGAAACTGAAAACGGTGATATAGGGTGTTTCGGATGCAATGACACTGATAAATTCGTTTAGGTCGTCGCGTGCGGTTTCCACATCGGTATAACGCGCCGAGAACGAACTGAAGCCGGGGAAGCCAACAATAGACTGGGCATCTACATAGGTGGCATAGATGTTGGTCACCGGGCGGGTTGCTGGGTTGGTCACATCGGTGGAATGGGGCGTCATGGTTTGATAGGGTTGAAACACGATGCCGACGATTGTCCAGACCGTATCCTCTGACCCACGAAAAACAATTTGATCGCCGATTTCGGTTTTATGTTTGTCAGCAAATCGCTGTTCCACTGCAATTTCACGTTGCCCTTCTACCGGGAAACGCCCTTCCACCACACGCGAAATCGGCTCCAACTGTACTTCTTCAAACGGCTTGCTAAAAGCAATAACCGACCCCGCCTCAAAATCATCATCGCCCAGTGGATGCCAGTCTATCGGATAAATAGCCTGCCCTTCGACTTGTTGCACGCCCGGCAGCGCCCGTAGGCTGTCTATAAAGGCCTGATTGTCCTCCAGCGAAAGCTGTCCTCCACTCGACACCACATAGACGTGGGTCATTGCTATTTCGTTTTCGTCGAGGTCTTCGTTCAATTGGGAAATCAAGAGATCGCCCATCCCTGCAAGGGTGGTTACACCAAAGACACCAATCATAATACTGAGGACAACCAGTGCTGTACGCCCTTTGCGCGTAAGAATATCCCTAAAGATTTTCCGCAGATGGGTTTTGGACATCAGATTTTACTCCTTGCAGGAATTTGCCGGATTTTCTTGATATGAACTAGAGTCTCAATCAACAGGTGAGTACAAAAACTCTAGGCGATGCTGACATGTCATTGGATGCTAACAAATGCAGGGAAACCCATGAAATACTTTAAGGTTGTGTAAAAAACTTCCCATCCAACAATGCTGATGCAACCACCATACATCACTGCCATACGCAAAACCGCCAAGTAAAGTTTCTCAGTGAACGCAGCCGCACAGTGGACGAAATATCACAAATCTTCTGAAGTGTCAGCCAAGTTTAGTCTCCGCCAGCGAGTTCCTTCGGAGTCCCTTCCTGCCAGAAGGTAAAGAGACTACCCACCGACTGCCCTAGATGATTGCAGCGAATCCCCTCTGCCAAGACGGGGGCGATGGTTTCCACATGCAGCTTTTTTAGCTGATGGGCGCGGGGTGTATAGACTGTATCGGTGCAGACCACTTCGGTCACAATATCCACCTCGTTAATTTTCTGGACGGCACTGCCCGAAAAGATGCCATGTGTGCAGGCAAGAAAGATTTCCTCGACCCCGTAACGATCCCGCAGGGTCTCCGACATCTTGACCATTGTGCCGCCCGTCGCAATCTCATCATCAATAATGATGGCCTTACGTCCAAACTGCCCGCTCCACAGCACGTCATCTACTTCGACTTCCGAATCGCCATGTCGTACCTTCGTCCCAATCGCCAATGGCAGGTTGAGCAGTTTGGCAAAACGTGCGGCATTTTTGGCATAACCCGTGTCAGGGGATACCAACACCGTCTCACTCAGGTCACGGCGGCGGAAATATTGCGACAAAATGTAGGTGCTGGTGAGATGATCAAGCGGAATACTGAAAAATCCATGTACTTGACTGGCATGGAGCGCCATCGTAATCACACGATCTGCCCCGGACTGTGTAATCAGATCGGCCACTAATCGGGCTGTGATGCAAATTCGCGGGGCATCTTTTTTGTCGGAGCGGCTGTAGGAAAAATGAGGGATGACCGCTGTCACACGGCTGGCAGCGCCTGTTTTGGCGACATTCAACATCATCAACAACTGCATGAGGTGGTCTTGGGCGGGTTCTGAAAGCGACTGGATAATATAGACATCCTTGCCGCGTACACTTTCGCCTAGTTGAATCCACAAATTGTCATTGCTAAACCGTTTATACTGGGTAGGTCGCAGTGGCACCCCCAGCAAACGGCAAATGTCTTCTGCCAATGGGAGATTGGACTCCCCCGAAAAAATGAACAAGTCGTCCAGTGAGTCGCTACTCGTTAACACAGGTTGCCTCTTATGCTTGATGGTTGCCAGCGGGATAGAAATCTCAACTTTAAATATCCTTAATTGTCCCAAAGAACTAAAGCGTTCGCAATGAAAAAAGGACAGGGTTTGAATTTTTTAAACTGTTAAACGAACAAAAAGGGCAGGTTCATCACCCGCCCTGTTGGTTTTCCGGTCTAGGCCATATTGATCGAGTGGCCCAAAATGCCATGTGCGGCTTCTTTAAGTACCTCACTTAAAGTGGGGTGGGCATGGACATTTCGGCCAATTTCCTCGGCTGTCAATTCAGCATAGTGGGCGAGGGTCAATTCCGGCAGTAGTTCGGTCACATCCGGCCCGATCAGGTGTGCCCCCAAAATTTCACCATAACGTTTATCGGAGATGAGTTTTATAAAGCCGATGTTCTCACCAAGCCCATGGGCTTTGGCGTTGGCTTGGAAGGGGAAACTGTACACGGTGATGTCATAGCCCTTTTCTTTGGCCTCGGCTTCGGTATACCCAAAACTGGCAACCTGTGGCTGGCAATAGGTGGCACGCGGCAACATGGCATAATCCAATGTAATCGTTTCGACCCCTGCGATATTTTCGCAGCAAATCATCGCCATCGCTTCGGCCACATGCGCCAACATCAGCTTGCCCGTTACGTCGCCAATCGCCCAAACGCCGGGGATATTGGTTGCCATACGATCGTCAATTTCAATCGCGCCACCTTTTTCCGAAACATTGAGGCCTTTAATATTCTCAAGGCCATAGCCTTTGGTGCGAGGTCGGAAACCAATGGATTGCAGCACTTCTTCCGCTTCCAACACTTCTTGTTTGCCATCAGAGGTGGTCACGGTAACACGCACCTTGTCGGGGAGTTCTTCGATCTTCTCGACCTTTGTCCCCGTCATGACCTTGACACCCATTTTCTTATACTGCTTTTCGAGTTCGGTGGAGACATCCACATCTTCACGTGGCAGCATCCGGGGCATAAATTCAACCATCGTCACCTTGGTACCGTAATTGTGCATGACATAGGCAAATTCGCAGCCAATCGCGCCCGCACCGACTACAATCGCCGATTTAGGCAGGTGGTCACGTTGAATCACTTCCAGATAGGTCAAAACGCGATTGCTGACTTGGGTGTTGGGCAGCAGCATGGTCTCACTGCCCGCCGCGATAATCAGATTTTTGGTCTTGAGGGTCTCCGTACCACCCGCATTGAGCGCGACCTCGATGGTGGATTTGGATTTGATCGTCCCCCAACCCTCGTAGGTATCAATTTTGTTGGCCCGCATGAGGAATTGCACACCCTTAACCCGACCAGTGGCGACACGGCGACTGCGGTCAAAGGCAACTTTATAATCTACTTTGACTTCACCCTCATAGATAAAACCGAATTCTTTGGCTCGGTCTCGGACAATATGGGCCAATTCTGCATTACGGAGTAGGGCTTTGGACGGGATACACCCCACATTTAAGCAGACCCCACCCCACCATTGTTTTTCGATAATGGCGGTTTTGAGGCCCAATTGAGTAGCCCGAATCGCTGCGGTATAGCCCCCCGGCCCCGCACCTAATACGACGACATCATATTCCTTTGCCATGCAATGTTCTCCTTGAAGCGTGTATGAAGCGATACACGCGCTTATTACCCCTCTGAGTCAGACAGAACTGCAAGGCAAAATTATACTAGATGCAAGGGCGAAAAATCTAAATGAAATTACTCGTGATAATGCGTGTTATCACTAGGTAATCAATCGGAACGGCTTTTTCTCGTTGCCCAAATTGCCTAATCGCGTCCAGCCTGAGATAGGTTCACAAGGGTTTTGAAGGCGCACATTCGGACAGTATAGCTCGATTGTCTATCGGAAATTCAAAGCTGTTGGCGAAAACAATCAAAACAAAAATTTTCATCTGCTAAAAAAAATTAAGCGCTTTGCCTGACATATCCACAATTTTAAAAATTTTAGAAAAATCCCCTTAAAAAATAAAAATTGCACTTGTCCATTAAATATATGACGTGTTGTACTATGCCCCCCCTTGCCCCTTCGGTATGGTAAGAATATAGCTAGAGCCGAGAAAAGAGGCCGTTTAATGACCAAAGGAACTATTATTATTGACCAAGAACGATGCAAGGGTTGTAGTCTCTGCGTGTCGGTCTGTCCCCAAGAAGTCATCGCCATGCAAGACAATCACCTCAATATGAAGGGGTATCACCCGGCATCGCTCAATGAAACCGACACACAACTCTGTACAGGGTGTGGCGTGTGCGCGGTGATCTGCCCGGATGTCTGCATTACCGTTTATCGTGAAGCGCCCGTCAAGGCGGCACGCGCTGCGGTTACTTGCTAACTGAAGGAATCCACAAATGGCAAAAGAAATGTTAAAGGGAAACATCGCCATAGCTGAGGCGGCTGTCCGTGCTGGCGTTGAGGCCTATTTCGGGTATCCCATTACCCCGCAGACCGAACTGCTTGAGCATATGTCCAAGCGGATGGTTGAACTTCAACGGGTCTTCTTGCAGGCCGAAAGCGAAGTGGCCGCAATCAACATGGTATATGGCGCGGCATGTACTGGTGTGCGGGTCATGACTTCTTCATCCAGCCCCGGTTTTAGTTTGATGCAAGAAGGGCTGTCCTATATCGCCGGGTCGGACTTACCCTGCGTCGTGGTAGATGTGATGCGTGGAGGCCCCGGTTTGGGCAATATCCTCCCATCGCAAGGGGATTATTTCCAAATCACGCGCTCGGCTGGACATGGGGATTATCACCCTATCGTGTTAGCCCCATCGTCAGTGCAAGAGGCGATAGATTTAACGACACTGGCTTTTGACTTGGCCGACCAATATCGCCATATTGTCATTGTGGCGGCGGATGGCCTAATTGGTCAGATGATGGAACCCGCCGAACTACCCCCCATGCAATCGGTAAGGACGAACCGTCCCGATTGGGCTTTGACGGGGGCTGATGGTCGCCAACCCAATTCCATCGCCTCGTTTTATCTCAAGGCCGAAGAAGAGGAAGCGTTTAATCAGAAGATTCAGAACCGCCTGCATGAAATTCGGGATGCTGAACAGCGATTTGTTGAATACTACACCGATGACTGCGAATTGTTGGTAGTGGGCTATGGCAGCGCCGGACGTATCGCGTTGAGTGCTGTCCAGACCGCTCGTGACAATGGGATGAAAGTTGGCCTTTTCCGTCCACTGACGCTGTGGCCTTTCCCCGAAAAACGCCTTTCTGAATTAACAGATATGGTCGGGGCCTGTTTGGTGGTCGAAATGAGCGCCGGACAAATGATCGAAGATGTGCGCTTGGCAACGGGTGGGCAAATCCCCGTCGGTTTTTATGGTCGGATGGGTGGTGTTATCCCCATGCCCGATGAAATTTTACAAGCGATTACCACACACTGTCGGCAGTTGAAACATGGTGAGGGGGCATTCACCCCATTGGAGAGAGTGAATTCATGATGACGACTACGCTTAATGAAACGAGTACGCTGGTTTATGAGCGCCCCCACAGCCTTGCGGCCTGCAACACCAATTATTGCCCCGGCTGTACACACGGCGTCGCGCATCGCTTATTGGCCGAAGCCATTGATGAACTAGGGCTACGTGAGCGGACAATTTTGGTTGCTCCGGTGGGCTGTTCGGTCTTTGCCTACAAATATTTCAATATGGATGGCTGCGAGGCCGCACATGGTCGCGCCCCGGCGATGGCAACAGGCGTCAAACGGGTACAACCCGACAAGATGGTGATTACCTATCAAGGCGATGGTGATCTTGCCTCGATTGGTATGGCAGAGATTGTTCATGCCGCTGCACGTGGTGAAAATATTACGACGATTTTTGTGAACAACGCGATTTATGGAATGACAGGCGGACAGATGGCCCCCACATCACTCCCCGGTCAAAAAACGACCTCCTCACCATTCGGACGGGATACCATTCTGACAGGTTATCCGGTGCGGATGAGTGAACTGCTCTCCACTCTCGACGGAGCAACCTATATTGTGCGCCGTTCGCTGCACGACATAGCGAATATCCGCAAAGCCAAAAAAGCCATTTTGACTGCCCTCAAAGTGCAGATGAATGGCATGGGCTTTAGCATGGTCGAACTGCTTTCAAGCTGCCCCACCAATTGGGGACTGGAACCCGTTGAGGCCTTACATTGGATTGAGAACAACATGATTCCGGCTTTCCCGCTGGGAGATTATAAGGTGATTGAGGAGGTTCGGTCACTTTAAACTGGGTGGAGTTTAGGAGGCTATTGAATATGCAAACGGAATTTATTTTTGCAGGTTTTGGTGGACAGGGCATTATGTTCGCCGGGCAGGTTTTGGCTTACGCCGGGATGGACGCAGGATTAGAATCCACATGGATTCCCTCCTACGGGCCAGAAATGCGCGGCGGCACAGCCAATTGTTGTGTGGTATTGGCAGATCGCCCTATTGGTTCACCCGTCGTGCGCAATCCCCAAGTTGCAGTCGTATTTAACAATCCGTCATTTGAAAAATATGAATCAAATGTCGCCACTGGTGGTTTGTTGGTCTATAACTCGTCACTCATTACCTTAAACCCTACCCGCGACACGGCTGAATTTTTACCCGTGCCAGCCAGCGCCATTGCAGATGAGTTGGGCAGTATGCGGCTCACCAACATGGTCATGCTTGGAGCGGCAATTTCATCTCGCCCTGTTCTCGTGCTAGATGATATAAAACACGCGCTCGAAGAACATCTGCCAGCCCATCGGCGTGATCTACTCCAAGCCAATTTCAAGGCATTGGAGCGTGGCATGGAATGTGCCGTTAAACCCCTCCTCACACGATAGCCTGAGATCATTAGGGTGGTTGATTGAAGCGCCACCCTATCTTTTTCCTAATTATTCCCCCAATCCCCTTCACAAAAATTTCGTCTTAACCGAAAGGCAACTGTAAGTTTGCGATTGCATTCGTAAGCACGCCTGCAAGGGCCGTCCTCTATGATGAATGGCATAAAGGTTTGAAGGTCACAAAAAATGTTTTCGGGGGATCGAAAAATGCAACTCTCACAAACGAAACAGGCATTTAACAAAGATACAGCGCAAAGCCAGATAAAAGTTACCAGCGCTAACCTGCGGACATGGGCCTATTTTACAGCCAAACGTGCCATTGATATTGTGGCGGCCAGTTTGGTATTGCTCATCGCAGGTATCCCGATGCTCATTATCGCCATGCTGATCGAAATCGAAACCCCCGGTTCGGCCATCTTTGCTCAAGAACGAGTCACCGCTCGCCGTCGTCGTATTGTGAACGGCAAGGCGGAGTTTGATGTCG